>NZ_JAFNPE010000006.1:235653-237790 GCF_026535805.1 Lactobacillus sp. B3795 | reverse complement strand
GCGTTATTCCGAATTAGCTCAGTTGGTAGAGCACCTGACTGTTAATCAGGTTGTCGTCAGTTCGAGTCTGACATTCGGAGTATATAAAGAGGTGCTAACATTTGTTAGCACCTTTCTTGTATATTAAAATATACATAGCATTTGCCGGCTTAGCTCAGTTGGTAGAGCATCGGTATCGTAAACCGGCGGTCACAGGTTCAAGTCCTGCAGCCGGCATAAATTAACTAGGACTTAGTCGTCCTAGTTTTTTTATTTTCAGATGATTAAATTTTGGTAAAATTGATAAAATTTTAATCAGAGAGTATAATTACCGTTGCTATGATTTTTAATTGTTTGGAGGAGTATTAATTGGATAAAATTGATAATGATAATCAATCAAAGGGTCTAATTTCATTAACATTAACTGAATCACTAGAACGATTTAGCTATTATGGTATGCAAGCAATCCTTTTGTACTACATGTACTATTCATTAAGCAGGGGTGGCCTTGGCTTTAAGCCTTCCACAGCTGCATCATTGTTTGCAATCTATGGATCACTAAGTTACTTATCTGCTGCTTGTGGAGGTTACATTAGTGATAGAATTCTTGGAGGAAAGAGAACAGTTTCCCTCGGTGCCATCTTAATTATTTTAGGTCAGTTAATTTTAACGATTCCACTCCATAATACAATTTGGTTATTATTTATATCTCTTGTATTTTTAACTGTGGGGACTGGATTGTTAAAGCCAACAATCACAACGATGGTTGGTAACTTATATGATGAACGATATAACACTAGGGCATATCGTTTTACCATTTTTCTTTCAGGGATTAATATTGGTGCTTTCTTAGCGCCAATCATTATCGGTTATATTGGTGTGCATGTTAATTTCCATCTTGGATTCTTAATCGGTGCCATTGCGATGGCAATTGGACTTGCTATCTTTGAAAAACACACCAAGGACTATAATCAAAATAATAGTATTTACACTTTAAATCCAATTGAACCTTACGAAATTAAAAAGCTACTTGATCGAGTTATGTTATTCGTTGTTTCAATCGCATTAGTATTCCTATTAATGTATGTGTTTGATGCATTGAATCTTGATAATGTTATTACTTTACTTAGCGTGATAACAATCGTTATTCCATTCATTTACTTCTTTGTGATTATTAGTAGTAACCATACTACTCAAAAGGAAAGAAAGGGAATGGTTGTTTACGTACTTCTATTCATTTGTGCTGCTTTCTTCTGGGGAGTAGAGGAACAAGGACCAATTGTTTTAGCAATGATGGCGAGTGGTAGTACTGATAATGATTTCTATGTATGGAAGTATGCGGTTTTAGCGTTTTTTATCTTTGTTTCACTGATTATCGGTTACTTTGTCCATAAGAAGAGCACTAGTGTCTTGTTAAAGGCATTTACAGCGGCAATTCTTGTATTCTTTATTCTATTAGGGATTTTCCATAATGGTGACTTCCACGTTCATATTTCAAGAACATGGTACCAAGCAATTAACCCATTATTCATTTTGATCCTTACTCCATTCTTTGCTAAAGTTTGGCATCATAAGGAAAGTAATGCTGTTAAGACATTCCCACTAGGGGTAATTCTAGCAAGTATTGGATGTTTAATTCTATTTGTTCCAATTAAGTTTTTAGCTGGTAGTGAAGTTAATCCACTATGGATCATCGCTACCGTTGGAATTATCTGTTTAGGTGAAATGTTTATTTCTCCTGTAGGGCTTGCAGTAACATACCGTTTAGCACCTAAAAACTTTGTCTCACAAATGATGGGGGTATGGTATCTATCAGATGCTACCGGTCAAGCTATCAACTCTCAAGTCGTTAAATATTTCTCTGTAGATAACGTTAACTACTTTTTAGTATTAGGTAGTATTGGATTAGTATTAGCCGTTGTGATGGTTATATTATTACACCAGGTCTTACGAGATTTAAACATGCACTAAAAATTTAAAAAAGTATAGAAAAAGTGTTGACTTAAACCGCGATTTTCGATATTATATTATTTGTTGATTGGTTGAGACATACCAATGACATCGCAGTTTTAACACTTGCGATTAGGTAAAAAAGTCATTGACAAGCATCTATGATTTTGATATTATATTTCTTGTTGATTACATTTTATATCTTTTC
>NZ_JAFNPE010000006.1:226596-235640 GCF_026535805.1 Lactobacillus sp. B3795 | reverse complement strand
TATTGGGCTATAGCCAAGTGGTAAGGCAACGGGTTTTGATCCCGTGATGCGCTGGTTCGAACCCAGCTAGCCCAACTACTTGAAATGACTAACTTTTATAGTTAGTCATTTTTTTTATGTTATAATAAACACATCATTTTTAAGTTCTGGAGGTTGCTATGAAAATAGGTTTTATTGGTGTCGGAGCAATGGCAAAGGCAATGATTAAAGGATATATCAATTCTGGTCAAGTCAATGCTAGCGATATATATGTACATGCTCCACATAAGGAAAAATATCAAGAATTCGCAAAGACTACAGGGATTAACTGTAGCGACAGTAATCAAGAAGTAGCAGCAAGCAGTGACTTGGTTATTTTGGCAACAGGACCAAAACAAGTCGTTGATGCTTTAAAGGATGTTAGAGAAAACCTAGAAGGTAAGATTCTAGCATCAATTGCATGGCAAATTTCATTAGAACGTCTAGAAGAGTTAACTAGCTATGATTTACCAATCATTCGTTTAATTCCAAACGTCAACGTTGAGGTTAATGAAGGAATGTTAATCTATAAGGCTAACGAAAACCTAGTGGACCAAAGTTTGGCAGATACTGTTAAGAACTTAGAACTACTAGGTAAGATGATTGAGGTTTCTGAAGATAAATTTGATGTGTCAGGATCATTAATGGGATGTACTCCAGCATACGCTTATTTATTTGCAGACATCTTTAGTAGAAGTGCAGTTAACCATGGTTTAGACAAACAAACAGCAACTCAATTAGCAGCGCAAGCTATTCTAGGATCAATGAAGATGATTGAAAAATCTGACAAGTCACCAAGTGACTTAATTGATGATGTTTGTTCTCCAGCCGGTGGAACTATCAAGGGATTATTAGCATTGAAGAAGAGCGGTTTTGAAAAGGCCGTAATTGATTGTTTCGATGCAACGCAAGAATAGTAATGAAGGGATAGTGAAATAATGGCTTTGCCAATTTATATCCAAATTCATAATGAAATCAAAAAGAATATCGAAGAGGGTAAGTGGAAACTAGGTAGTCGCATTCCGTCAGAACGACAACTATCAACTGAATTTAACGTTAGTCGAATGACTTTAAGACAAGCAATTCAAACGCTTGTTGATGAAGGTATCCTAGATCAACGTGTGGGTTCAGGTACATACGTTTCCAATGAAAAGGTTCAAGAAAAGATGTCTGGGGTGACTAGCTTCACCGACATCATGTTAGCGCAAGGAAAACTTCCTGCCAGCAAGACCATTTCATATCACACACTAGAGCCTTCACTAAGTGAAATCGAAAAGTTAAACATCTCTCAAAACGACAAGGTATTGAGAATGGAAAGAATTCGTTACGGTGATGGTGTGCCCATTTGTTTTGAAATCGCCACAGTTCCTGAAAAGATTATCGATGGTTTAAGTAAAGATGATGTGACCGATTCATTCTATGCATCATTGAAGGAAAAGAAGAACCTAGTACCGAAAGTATCAAGACAAAACGTTTCAGCAACACTTGCTTCCGAAAGAATTGCTGAATACCTAGATATTAAAAAGGGGGATGCTATCCTGTTATTAAGACAGGTGACATCACTACAAAACGGTCAACCGTTTGAATACGTTCGTACTCAATACGTGGGCGAAAGATTTGAATTTTATTTAGATAGTAAAAAAAGTACATTCGACTAATGTCGATGTACTTTTTTATTTTGCTTCATTTTTCTTTTGTTTCTTTACTAAACGGATGAACTTTGGCAATGCCAACATACGTTTGAAACGGGTAGGTTCCTTGATTAAACGGTATAACCATTCAATGTGGTGGTTGATCCAAAATTGTGGTGCACGTTGAACGTGACCTGATAAAACATCAAAGCTACCACCTAAACCAATCCATAGACCATCGTTTACATGACGATATTTTTCGATGAAGTATTCTTGCTTAGGGAAACCTAGGGCAACAAATACCATATCAGGCTGATTTTGCTTGATTTCAGCGGCAATTTCATCGCTATCAGTAAAATACCCATCATGATATCCGGAAACGGTTAAATCCGGGTATTTTTGCGGAATAATCTTCTTTAAATCAGCGATTACTTCTGGTTTGGCACCCAAAAAGTATGCTGATTTATGATTTTGATTACCCCAGTTTAATAGGTCTAATAGGATGTCGTATCCGGTAATTCTTTCACTCATATCTGAACCTAAGATATTGGCACCCATAACGATACCAATTCCATCGGCAACTAGGTAGTCAGATTTTTTAATTGTATCGGTGTATTTTTGATCGTTTAAAGCATGCACAACGATTTCGGGATTAGCGGTGACGACAAAAGTATTTTCACGTTTATCGATTCTTTGCTTGGTGTTTTCCATGAAATCATTGAATGAACTGTTTAAAAAATCAAAACCTAAAATATTAACAGTTTTATTTTCCATTGCAATACCTTCAAATAAATTATTATGATTATTTCTTTAATTAATGATAAAATAAAAGACAATAAAATGCGACAAGTATTAGGAGGATTTCATAAAAAATGTCAAATGAATTTGATAATTTAACATTACATACTGATGCATATGAAATCAATATGATGCAAACTTACTTTCAAGCTGGTTTGCAAAATCGTCGAGCTGTATTCGAAGTTTACTTTAGAAAGATGCCATTCGAAAATGGTTTTGCCATTTTTGCTGGATTGGAAAAAGTAATTAACTATATTAAAGATATCAACTTTACTGATGATGATATTGAGTTCTTACGTTCTCAAAACGAATATACCGAAGAATTTTTAGAATATCTTCGTAATTTTAAGTTTACTGGATCAATTCGTTCTTTGGTCGAAGGTGAATTGGTATTCAATAACGAACCAATGCTTCAAGTTGAAGGAAACGTTTGCGAATGCCAACTAGTTGAAACAGCAATCTTAAACATCGTTAACTATCAAACATTGATTGCAACTAAGGCTGCTAGAATTAGAATGGCGGCAGGGGATGACCCACTACTTGAATTTGGTAGTCGTCGTGCTCAAGAAACTGCTGCGGCCATCTGGGGAACCAGAGCTGCCTACATTGGTGGATTCAACGCCACATCAAATGTTTTAGCAGGTAAAAACTTTAACATTCCAATTAGTGGAACTCATGCCCACTCATTAGTGGAACTATTCCAAGATGACTACAAAGCATTCAAGGCTTACGCACAAAGTCATCAAGAATGTGTATTCCTGGTTGATACTTTTGATACCTTAAAGAGTGGTGTTCCTAATGCCATCAAGGTTGCCAATGAAATGGGTGACAAGATTCATTTTGCTGGTGTCCGTATCGATTCTGGTGATATGGCATACCTATCAAAACGTGTCCGTGAAATGCTAGATGATGCTGGCTATCCAGATGCTAAGATTTTTGCCTCAAACGACTTGGATGAAAAGACCATCACTAGTTTGAAGATGCAGGATGCTAAGATTGATGTTTGGGGAATTGGTACCAAACTAATTACCGCATTCGATCAACCAGCGCTAGGTGCCGTCTACAAGATGGTATCCGTTGAAAATGATAATGGTGAAATGGTCGATACCATTAAGTTATCAAACAACGCTGAAAAGGTATCTACACCAGGTAAGAAGCAAGTATGGAGAATTACTGAACGCAAGGACGGTAAGTCAGAAGGAGATTACATCACATTAGACGATGAAAATCCAAATGATGAAGATAGTCTATACATGTTCCATCCCCAATATACTTACATTAACAAGACATTGACTGATTTTGATGCCAGACCTTTACTAAAGGACATCTACAAAGATGGTGAATTAGTTTATGAACAACCAAAATTGGCCGACATCAAACAATATTCAGAAGATGTATTATCATCACTATGGCCTGAGTACAAACGTGAGTTAAACCCACAAGAATACCCAGTTGATTTATCAACCAAATGTTGGAACAACAAGATGAGCATTATCAAAGATGTTCACGATAAAATCAAAAATAAGCAAGACAAGGGTGAATTGTAATGAGAGAAAAGCAAGCAGAAATCATTGATGCATTAAAGGTAAAACCATCAATTGATCCAAAAGAAGAAATCAGAAACAGTGTTGACTTTTTAAAGAGCTACCTAAAGAAAAACACTTTCCTAAAGACTCTAGTTCTAGGAATTTCAGGTGGACAAGATTCTACTTTGACCGGTAAGTTAGCACAAATCGCCATTAAAGAAATGCGCGAAGAAACTAATGACGATGAATACAAGTTTATCGCCGTTAGATTACCTTATGGAACTCAAGCTGATGAATCAGATGCAATGGATTCAATTGCTTTCATCGAAGCTGACAAGACTATCAGAGTAGATATCAAACCAGCTGCAGATGCTGCCGTTGCTTCTGTTGAATCTGATGGAATGGAAATTTCTGACTTCAACAAGGGAAACATCAAGGCAAGACAAAGAATGATTGCTCAATACGCGATTGCTGGTCAAACTCACGGTGCCGTTTTAGGAACCGACCATGCCGCTGAAGCCGTAACTGGTTTTTACACTAAGTTTGGTGATGGTGCTGCCGACATTACTCCATTATGGCGTTTAGACAAACGCCAAGGTAAGGCAATGCTAGCCGAATTAGATGCACCAAAGCATTTATACGAAAAGACTCCAACTGCTGACCTAGAAGATAACCGTCCGGCTTTACCTGATGAAGTTGCTTTAGGTGTAACTTACGACGATATCGATAACTACCTAGAAGGCAGAGAAGTTTCAAAAGATGCTGCAGAAAAGATTGAAAACTGGTATATTAAAACAGAACATAAACGTCATCTACCAATTACTATTTACGATGACTTTTGGAAGTAAGAAGGGAATTTTTTAATTATGAAGAAAAACAAGATGGCAATCTATGCCCCATTTTTATCTGATTTAATCACTAACACTAACAAGGTTGGTGAAGAAATGAGTCATGATTACGATCCGTTGGAAGAAGCCGTTGCTAACAACGATTACTCATCAATCGATTTAGCAAGCACAAAGGATACTTTCCAAAAGGGTACTGATAAGTACAAAGAATTCTTATCACAACTTGATAACGTACAAGTACCTGCCAAGGAACTAGGTCGTCACTCAATCCTAAAGGAAGCTTATGCTGACTACGTTAAGGGATGCCAAGACATGGTAGACAGTATCAAAGCTGATACCATTGAAGCAGATGCTTTTAATGAAGCTGGTAAGCTACAACAAGATAGCATTGAACGAGTATTTAAGACAGCTCAAAAAATTATGATGTCAATGTAATAAAAACAAAAGATAGTTGGTAAATATTACCAACTATTTTTTTATCTAAAAATGCAATGATATAATTAAAGACAAACTCAAATAAGAAATGAGATGAACGATTTGGATCAATCAATCATTAAAAAAATCAGAAAAGAATTAGGCAGCTATTCTGAAAAACAAATCTCTGCTGTTATTTCTATGCTAGAAGATGGGAATACCGTTCCTTTTATCGCCAGATACCGTAAGGAACGCACAGGTAGTTTGGATGAAGTGCAAATTAGAGAAATTGCCGATGCCAACACTAAAATTACTAACTTAGAAAGCCGTAAAGAAGAAGTTCTTCGTTTAATCGAAGAACAAGGTAAACTAACTGACGAACTAAAATCAGACATTGAAAAAGCCGAATCAATGCAAAGAGTCGAAGACTTGTATCTACCATACAAGAAAAAGAAGAAGACCAAGGCCATGATTGCCAGAGAACAAGGTTTAGAACCATTGGCTAAACTAGTTTTAACAAATGATGATTCCTTTGTGAATAAGGCAAAAGAATATGTGAATGTAGAAAAGGAACTAAACAACGTTGAAGATGTCTTGAACGGTGTTCATGAAATCCTAGCAGAAGATATCGGAAACGACGCCCATCTAAGAGAATGGATTCGAGAAGATACCAAGAAGCATGGTCAAATTGCCAGCAAGGCCAAAAAAGATGCCGATGAAAAAGACGAAAAGCACGTCTATGAAGATTACTATGACTTTTCACAACCAATTAACCAATTGAAGAACCACCGTGTCCTAGCGTTAAATCGTGGTGAAAAGGAAAAAGTATTGACGGTCAGCATTGATGTTAATACCAACGTTATCTACAAGTTCTTACAAGCAGAAACTAACCGTAAACGTAACGGCAAGTCAGCTGAATTTGTGAAGAATGCTTATGAAGATGCATACGCTCGTTTTATGAAACCAGCCATTGATCGTGAAATCAGAAATGAATTAACCGAAGAAGCTGATGAACACGCCATTAACATATTTGGTAGAAACTTGTATAACTTATTGATGCAAGCACCAATCAAGGGCAAGGTAGTGATTGGTTTCGATCCAGCTTACCGTACCGGATGTAAGTTAGCCGCAATTGACGATAATGGGAAGTTCTTGGATAAGTTAGTGATTTATCCACATAAACCAGCAAGTGATGCCAAACGCCAACAAGCTAAAAAGCAACTGGTTGATTTCATTAAGAAGAACCATGCCGAAATGATTGCAATCGGAAATGGAACAGCTAGTCGTGAATCAGAACAATTTGTTTCCGAACTAATTAAAGAAAATAATCTACCGGTATATTACGTAATTGTTAATGAAGCCGGAGCTTCTGTATACTCTGCAAGTCAAAATGCGCGTGATGAATTTCCTGACTTTCACGTTGAAGAACGTTCTGCAGTAAGTATCGGAAGACGTCTTCAAGACCCATTAGCTGAATTGATTAAGATTGATCCTAAGTCAGTAGGGGTTGGTCAATATCAACATGATTTGCCGGCTAAACAATTAGACGCCCAATTGGATCGAGTTGTGGAAACAGCTGTTAATAAAGTGGGAGTTAACGTTAATACCGCTAGTCCAGAGTTGTTAACCCATATTTCAGGGATGACTAAGACTACCGCCAAAAACGTGGTTAAGTTTAGAAACGAAAACGGTGAATATAAGACTCGTCAATCCCTATCAAAGGTACCTAGATTGGGACAAAAGACTTATGAACAAGCCATTGGTTTCTTAAGAATCCTAGACGGTAGTAATCCACTTGATAATACCGACATTCATCCGGAAAGTTACAAGATTGCTAACCAAATTGTGGATGAATTGAACTTAAGTTTGGATTCATTGGGAACAACTGAAATTAACCAAGCGTTATCCACATTCGATGTTGATAAGTTTATTAACGAAAATGGCTATGGAAAACAAACTGTATTAGACATCATCGATGGATTAAAACGACCTGGTAGAGACTTCCGTGATAACATGCCAACTCCAGTCCTAAAGCAAGATGTATTGAAGATTGAGGACTTAAGAGAAGGGATGCAACTACAAGGAACAGTTAGAAACGTAATCGACTTTGGTGCATTCGTTGATGTGGGTGTAAAACAAGATGGACTTGTGCACATCTCACAAATGAGTGATCAATTTATTTCTGACCCAAGTAGCGTTGTTTCCGTTGGGGACATTGTCGACGTATGGGTATTATCTGTTGATATTAAACGAAATCGAATTCAACTAACGATGATTAACCCGGAGAAGTGATAAAATTTAAATGAATGATCAAGAATTACAAACATTGGTGGAAAAGATTTCACAAGAATCATTCGCCAAACCATTTAAGCACCGTGCTTACTTTAATAGTCGTTTAAGAACCACTGGTGGAAGATACCATGTGGCCAGCCATGATATTGATATTAATCCTAAGATGCTAACCGAACATTCAATGGAAATATTGGTAGGGGTGATTAAACATGAGCTTTGCCATTACCATCTGCATTTGGCTGGGTATTCTGGAAAGCATAATACGTTAGCGTTTAAACGATTATTGAAGACGGTGGGGGGATCAAGATTTGCGCCGGCACCTGTGGACAAGCGTCCATTCAAATATGTTTGTACACATTGTGGACAAACTTACCGTCGTAAGCGTAGAATTGACACTCACAAGTATGTATGTGGAAAATGTCGTGGAAAACTAAAATTAGACACTGGAGATGATTAGTTTGGATAAAAAAATAATTATTCGAGTACCTGCTACATCAACAGGAATCGGAGCCGGAATTAATTCAATTGGAATTGCTTTTGGCTTATACTACACAGTTATCGTTGAAGAAGAAATGCAACACTGGCAAGTTAACCATGCATTGGGAGATGACGTGCCAAACGACGAAAACAACATTATCGTTCAAACCATCCTAAAGGTTGATCCAACCATCAAACCTCACCAATTGACTGTTATGTCAGATGTGCCAATTGGAAGAGGACTTGGCTCAAGTACTACAGCAATTGTTGCGGGAATCAAGATTGCTAATGCGTTAGGGGAATTAGACCTTTCATTAGACGATGAAATTAACATCGGTAGTAAGATTGAAGGCCACGCTGACGGTGTCGCATCTGCATTACTAGGTGACATTACCGTTTCTTACTTTAATGGAGAAATGGCTACAACAGTTAAGACCCAAATTCCAGAGGTAATTAACGCGTTAGTATACCTAACCAAGGATGACGGTAGTGACAAGGCTATCTATAAGAACCAAGTTAGCTCTGTAGACGCCGTAAAAGCCAGCAGTGCCACAAATGTACTAGTGGCCTCACTAATGAGCAATGAATGGACTAAAGCCACTGAAATGATGGAAAATGACGCTATTTACACCGATAACATCTATGAAGTAGTGCCAGAACTAGAAACCATCAGAAAACAAGCACATGAACTAGGTATTTACGGTACGTTCTTAAACCAATCACACCGTTGTGTAATTACATTTGGTACCGAATCAGAACTAAATCAATTACGTGACAGATTAAACGTCGGTAAACTAGACGGAGTCATGAGATTGATTAAGGTCGATCATAGTGGTGCCACTGTACGCGGTGAATAAAAAAATTTAAAACACCTATTGCAAAGTAGGGAAAAATCACATATAATAATATTTGTGATTTTTTATTGCGGCCATGGCGGAATTGGCAGACGCGCAAGATTAAGGATCTTGTCGGGATTATTCCCGGTGGAAGTTCGAGTCTTCTTGGCCGCATTAATGAGAAATCATTATCACATATAATAA
>NZ_JAFNPE010000006.1:0-226583 GCF_026535805.1 Lactobacillus sp. B3795 | reverse complement strand
TATTGGGCTATAGCCAAGTGGTAAGGCAACGGGTTTTGATCCCGTGATGCGCTGGTTCGAACCCAGCTAGCCCAACTACTTAAAAAGGAGACATCCATTTGGATGTCTCCTTTTTCTTTGTCTTCGTTGATGTAAAAGTAGGGGATATAAAAAAGGTTCTGGTATTAACCAGAACCTTTTATTTTTTTAGTTATCAGTTGAGTAATTGATTTGAGTGGATGAACTACTCATTACGCTGGATCCAACACTGTAGTCACTTGTTTGACTTTGTGTTTGGTTTAATGAAGTAAGTTTGCTTAATCCAAGGCTTTGTCTAATTGAGTTTGAAATGTTTAGAAGAGTTTCTTGGGTTGGTACTTCATAATCAATACCATCAACAACAGCAGTTTCACCTTGAAGAGTTTGTGACTTGATGTGGTGAGTTGCGTTTCCGTATCTTTCACGTAAAGCAACCATATCATCAAACTTCATGTCAGTCTTAAGGTTACCTGAGATTGAACTTAGGATTGATTTGTATCTTGGTAATGAAGAAATGTTCATACCTTTTAGAACAAGTTTTTGTAGCACTTGTCTTTGTCGTACTTGACGACCGTAGTCACCAGCAGGATCTTGGTGTCTCATTCTTGAGTAAGCAAGAGCTTCAGCACCATTTAATGTAACTGTTTGACCCTTAACAACATTCGCAGAATCATAATGGAAAGTTAAAGGAGGAGTAACGGTAACACCACCAACAGCGTTAACCATCTTTTCTAGACCACCCATGTTAATGATTGCATAGAAGTCAATTGGAACGTTTAACAAGTTTTGTACGGTTTGTACGGCACTTGAAGCACCACCAATAGTATATGCAGCATTAATCTTTTCATAAGGTTGTGAATCGCCAGGAACAGTAACCTTAGTATCACGAGGGATACTTGTTAGGTAAATTGTTTCCTTCTTAGGATTGATAGTAGCTAGAATCATAGTATCAGTTCTACCTGTGTCATGACGTCCTAGGGCACCAGTATCGGTACCTAGAAGTAAGATTGAAACAGGTTTGTTTTGAGCAATGACGCTAGATACGTTTCTTTCTTTTGTGGATAAACCTGGTTGATAAGCCTTATCCGCAGCATTCTTCATGTTGACATAAACACCATGAGCAATGATTAATCCAGTAACTACTAGAACTAAAAAGACAATAAGTGAGATCCAAGCACCCTTATGGCTCTTCTTCTTCTTGAAGTGAGGTTGGTTTCCTCTAGTTCTGGAAGCTCTATCGATGTTTTGATTATTGTTTTGCATAAATCAAAAATAGCTCCTTTATTCTGAATTTCCCCATTATACTACCTATAATCAAGATACGTAAATATAAATAATATTATAAACTTATTTTTTTGAAAATAATAATACTTATGAAATATGTAATAAATTGTAATATTTCTGTTACATTTTTAATAAGGCCGAGGGATATGATATAATTCTGATGTTAATATAAAAAACTTCACAACATGAACTTTAAGCTTGTAGTGTATCAAGTTTTTTATAATTTGTAAATTTAAAGGAGCGCGTTTAAAGTTGAAAAAGACTTTTCTGTATGTTTTAATTTCCACGTTTATGTTTAGTTCAATGGAAATTGCACTAAAAAGTGTCCAAGGAGTTTTTAGTCCAATCCAATTGAACTTAATTCGATTCTTTATCGGGGGATTGGTTTTAATCCCGGTTGTCATGAAGAATGGAAAGCAAACATTATTGACGAGTAAATGGAAAAGTTTAGGTGTCTTCTTATTAACTGGATTTTTATGTGTCGTAGTCAGCATGACGCTATTCCAATTAGCCATCATGTACGATGAAGCATCAACAGTAGCTGTGCTATTTAGTTGTAATCCAGTATTTGCATTACTATTCGCTTTCTTTATTCTAAGAGAAAAGATTAGTCGACTAGGGTTTATTTCCTTAATTCTTTCTATTATCGGATTACTTGTCATAGTTAATCCGGCCAACCTTACAAACCCATTGGGAATTTCATTAGCATTGGGTTCAGCACTAACATTTGGTCTTTACAGCATTGTATCCAGATGGGGTTCACAAGTAACTGGTCAAAATGGACTAGCAACTACTTGCTACACATTTTTAGCCGGTTCTGTTGAACTTTTAATTTTAGTATCAATTACCAATATTTCTGCTGTTGCAAACTACATGAATAAGGTAGAATGGTTAAAACCATTTGCAAACACACCAATAATTCATAATATTTCCATGAATTATTTCTGGATTCTATTATTTATTTGTGTCTGCGTCACAGGTGGTGGATTTGCATTCTACTTCCTTGCTATGGAAAGAGCAGGGGTATCAATTGCCTCAATCGTCTTTTTCATCAAACCAGGATTGGCACCAATTTTGGCAATGATTTTGTTAGGTGAAAAGATTACAATTAATACCTGGATTGGAATTGTGATCATTCTAATCGGTTCTGTGATTACATTTATTGGTAGTCAAATGGAACAAAAGAATGCTGCATTAGAAGAATAAAAAGAGATGATAATATGTCGTATTTAGTAATCATGCGTCATGGTCAAAGTGTTGCCAATCAAAAGAATGTTTTTACTGGCTGGAGCGATGTAGCCCTAACAGAAAAGGGGATTCAACAAGCTCACGATGCTGGTAAAAAGATTAATCAATTGGAAATCGATTTTGATCATGCTCATACTTCGTTTTTAAAACGCGCAATTGAAACGTTGCATATTGTGTTAAGTGAAATTAACCAACAATATATTCAAGAGACAAAGTCATGGCGACTAAATGAACGTCATTATGGGGCGTTGCGCGGTCGTAAAAAAGATGACGTTAAGTTACAATATGGACCTGAAAAGTTTGCTGAATTTAGACGCAGCTACACGACGGTCCCACCATTGTTAGATCAACCCGATGAAGAACATAAGTATGAAAAAATCGGTGTGATTGAACCACGTGGTGAAAGTCTAAAGATGGCCTATGAAAGATTGATGCCATACTGGCAAGACTCGATTGCACCTAAGTTATTGGATGGGCAAAACGAGTTAGTTGTCGCCCATGGTTCAACTCTAAGGGCTTTAATTAAGTATTTAGATAATATTAGTGATGATGACATTGATCGAGTGGAAGTACCAAATGGAAAGCCAATCGTTTATCATTTCGATGATAAGTTGAATGTAATTAGTAAAAAGACAATATAAAAAGAGCTGATAATTTATCAGCTCTTTTTTTGTATGTTATTTTTCGTTAAATGCAAGAGTTCCCATTGGATCCCATGGATCTAATACAACTGGGTCTTGTTCTTGGTTCTTCTTATCTTCTTCAGATAGGTACTTCTTGTTGATAACAACTTGGTAAGTGAAACGTCTGAACCATGATTCACTCATTACGAAGTAACCCTTTGAACCGACTTGGTTACCCCAAGAGTTTTCAACCTTCCACTTAGTAGGTTGACCATCGACGATATCAACACCGGTGATAACCATAGCGTGGTTCATAACACTTTGGTGGTAATCTAATTGTTCATCTTTACTCATTAATAAATCAATGTCGAATAATTCATCCTTTGAGTAAAGGTTGTCGTCCATGATTCCTTTTTTACGATCTGATTCCTTTGAAACATCGCTTCCGAACCAAACACTTTCACCATTCTTTAGTTGGGTGATGGTTAGTTCTTCTAGACGGTCCATTTCAAGGTTTAAATGCTTAACTTGACGACCATCGATAACGTTACCTAACATATCAACGGTGTAAGTCTTTTCGTATGGTTTGTCCAATGTAGGGGAGTTAATGATTGAAACGTAATCTTCTAGGTTTAAGTTTACGTATTTATCAAAGAACTTCTTTGGAGTTAAATTAGTATCGATATGGTATTCGTTCTTTTCATCACGGTATTCAAAGTTGAATTCTGAAACGGGTTCACCGAATGAGTAAACTAGGACACGGTAAATTTCACTTAGCATTTCGTCCTTTACCTTTTCGATATCTGAACTGTTTTGTGAAGCTAGTTCACGTAGTTGAATGGCATCCATTCTTAGTTTTTGGTTTAATACAGCGTTTAATTCTGAAGTATCGTTACTTACGGCAGTTTCAACCATTGCTGATTGAGGAACAACACCGTACTTTTCGATTACCGCACATAACATGTCCCATTGACCACCATCTTGTTGTGGTGAATCTAATAGCCATGAAACACGGCGTGAGGTTAATGGTTCATCGGCGGTCTTGATAATGTTTTCTAAGAACCAGTTACATTTTTCAAACTTATCCCAGAAGGTAGTGTAGATTTGTGATAATTCAAAATCACCAGATAAGTTAAAGTTTTTAGCTAGGTTATGACGCATAGTATTTAGTGCTGCGAAAATCCAGCAACGGCCACTATGTTTTTGGTTGGCAACTTCGCCAGTATCGATTTCAATTGAAAAGTTTGGCTTCATGTTACCTTCCGCTTCGAAGTTGGCAGCTGAAGAGTTGATACCATTATGGCTTACGGCTCTTTGCATTACCTTAGCTTCTTTACGATCTAATAAATCGTTATGATACTTTTGGATATTTTCATTACTAATACTTTTTGACATCATGATTCCTCCTTGCTTTTATAATATTATATCACTCAGGTCAAATGCCTTTAAAACACAAAAAACCGTGATAATAAGATGTTCTTACTATCACGGTTTAGATTAATTATTTTCTTTTAGCGTCGAATGTTTCTGAATGATCTTCATATCCGACAATTACCATGTCAACAACGTCTAGGAATAGCCCATGTTCAACGATTCCAGTCATGTTGTTTAGGATGGTTTCAAGTTCGTGGGGATGTTCAATGTAACCTAAGTTTAAATCGATAATGTAGTTATCAGCGTGAGTTAACACGTGACCACCCTTAGCGTTAGTTCTAAAAGTAGGATGGTAACCCATATCGTCTAAACGTTTGAATAGGTGAGTACTTCCGTATGGAGTAACTTCCAAAGGAAGGGGAAAAGAGCCAAGGTTTTTGGCCATCTTTGTTGCATCGACAATCCAGATGTTTCGATCTGAGTTGATTGCGACAATTTTTTCACGAAGGTGGGCAACACCGCCACCCTTGATACCTTGGAAATTTTCATCGATTTGGTCAGCACCGTCAATTGTTAAGTCAATATGGTCAACGTCATCGATACTTTTAACATCAATTCCCAAGTCACGAGCACGCTTTGCTGAGCGGTTGGAAGTTGGAACACCAATAATACGTAATCCTTCTTTGGCTACTCGTTCTCCCAATGCATCCAACAAGTATTTCACGGTTGAACCTGTACCAAGACCGACAGTCATACCGTCTTTGATATATTTGACAGCTTCTTGGCCGGCAACTTTTTTCATTAATTCTTTATCCATAATCCTTTTCCCCTCTAAAATATTCGGTAAAACGACGTTAAATCGACTTTGAATGCTTATACATTCAGACGAAAGGTTTCGAACAAAGGTATTAAATATACCTCAATAATACTATATTAATTTTCTATGGTTATCGTGAGTTTGTCAAATAAAATATTTGTATTTAATTGTTAACATTTTTCATATAAAATACATAGTATAATAATACTAATAAATTAACAGGATGTGTAGATATGAAAAGAGGATTTGAAGTAGTTACAAAGTACAAGGATAAAGGCATCAATCTACCTTATCGTTCTACTAAACAAGCAGCAGGTTATGATATCGAAGCAGGTGTCGATTTTGTATTACCTTCAATTTGGAAATTAGGATTTTTAAAAGTTCTTTGGGCAATTAAGCATGAAAAAGACGTATCTGAAGATGAGATGCAACGTGCAAAGGATATCTTACGTCCATTATTAGTTCCAACCGGAATTAAGGCTTACATGCAACCAGATGAAATGCTAATTATTGCTAACCGTTCAAGCGGTCCACTAAAGAGAGGCATGGTTTTACCAAACGGAATTGGTATCGTTGATGCTGATTACTATGGTAACGAAAGCAACGAAGGTGAGTTGTTTGTTCAAATGACTAACTTCGGACTACTAGACAGAAAGATTAAGAAGGGTGATCGTATCGCTCAAGGTATCTTTGTACCTTTCTTAACAACTGATGATGACTCCAACAAGGGGACTAAACGAATTGGTGGTTTTGGTTCATCAGGCGAATAAAAAACGAATTAAAGAAAGGAAATTAATGTGGCTAAAGTAAAGACCCAATTTGTTTGCGAAGAATGTGGATACATTTCACCAAAGTACCTGGGACATTGTCCTAACTGTGGAAAATGGAACACGTTTGAAGAACAAACCGTTCAAAAAGAAACATCGAGTTTGAAATCGACTCACCGAATGGATTTCAATGGTCAGCAAACAAAACCACAACTAATCAAAGACGTTAAGTTCGAAAAGGAATCACGTTTTGAAACTGAATCCCAAGAGTTTAACCGTGTATTAGGTGGCGGAATTGTTCCGGGCTCATTAATTTTAATTGGTGGGGATCCTGGTATCGGGAAATCCACACTATTACTTCAAATTTCTGGCCAATTAGGTGCTAAGGACCAACGTGTTCTATATGTATCTGGGGAAGAAAGTGCCAGTCAAATTAAGCTAAGAGCGGAACGTTTATCCGTGAATGGCTCCAACATGTATCTATATCCAGAAACTGATATGGGTGCCATCAAGTCTGCCATTGATGAGATTAAACCAGATGCAGTCGTAATTGACTCTGTTCAAACCATTTCTGAACCAGAGGTTGATTCCGCAATTGGGTCCGTATCACAGGTAAGAGCAATTACCGCTGATTTAATGTCCATTGCAAAGACCAATGGAATTACAATCTTTGTGGTTGGCCACGTTACCAAGGGTGGATCAATTGCCGGACCTAAGACTCTGGAACACATGGTTGATACTGTTTTATACTTTGAAGGAGACATGCATCATTCATACCGTATCTTAAGAGCCGTGAAGAACCGTTTTGGTTCAACCGACGAGTTAGGGATTTTTGATATGCAAGAATCCGGATTACGAGAAGTTGCTAATCCATCAGAGGTCTTCTTGGAAGAACGTTTGAAGGACGCTAATGGATCTGCAATCGTTGTTTCGATTGAAGGAACTAGACCAATATTAGTCGAAATTCAGGCACTGGTAACACCTTCCGTATTTGGGAACGCCCAAAGAACAGCTACCGGGATTGACCGTAACCGTGTAGCCGTTTTAATGGCGGTTCTTGAAAAGAGAGCGGGACTAATGCTACAAAACCAAGATGCCTTCTTAAAGGCTGCTGGTGGAGTTAAGTTAAACGAACCAGCAATCGATTTAGCGGTAGCCATTAGTGTGGCATCAAGTTACAAGAACAGGGGAACCGACCCTAGTGAATGTTACATTGGTGAAATTGGTTTAACTGGTGAAATTAGACGAGTTAACCGCATTGAACAACGTGTTTTAGAAGCGCAAAAATTGGGCTTTAAGCGCGTATTAATACCAAAACATAATATGTCAGGATGGACTGCTCCAGACGGAATTGAAGTCGTTGGTGTATCCACACTGGCTCAAGCGATTAAAATCGCACTTAACTAACACATACTGAGGAAGATAATAATGAAAAAAATTGATCGATTTACGGTTATCCAATTTATATTTGTCATTTTAGGAGCAACGTTAGGGGTAATTTATTTACCCGTTATTTGGCATGCATTGTGGGAAAACCCTTCAATTTTATTAAATAATGCACTAGTTGATTCAGTAATTGGCGCCATTGTTTTCTATATTCTTTCATTGTTTGTTGTTAAACGAATCATGAATGCAATGAGTCAGGTTGAAAAACAATTATCACAAAAGAATCCATTCTATATTTTGATGGGGACTTTAGGGATGATTATTGGATTGATTTTAGCGACTTTAATTTCAATCGTTTTATTTAGAACGCCTTATTTAATCACTAACTTAATCTTGCCAGCTTTATTGATGATTACTTTTGGATACCTGGGTTTTCTATTGGGAACTACTAAGTTAAATGATTGGCGCAAGATTTTTAGGGTTAGCTTGAAAAAGGGCGGAAATGCTTTGACTAACTCTGCAAACCGTAACAGTAGTAAATCAATTAAGATTTTGGATACCAACATTTTGATTGATGGTCGTATCTATGAGGTGGCAAAGACTGGATTTATCGAAGGGACATTACTTGTTCCTAAGTTTGTCTTGTATGAATTGCAATACATTGCAGATTCAGCCGATAGTCAAAAGCGTATTCGTGGTCGTCGTGGTTTAGATATTTTAAATAAACTACAAACTGAAAAGATTATGCCAATTGAAATTACTGATCAAGACTATGACAACATCAAAGAAGTCGATAGCAAGCTAATCAGACTAGCTAAGGATTTCAATGGTTCAATCATTACTAACGATTACAACTTAAACAAGGTTATCCAATTCCAAAAGGTTAACGTTTTAAACATTAACGAATTGGCTAACTCACTAAAACCAAGATTTGTTCCCGGAGAACATCTTGAAGTTATGATTTTGAAAAAGGGAACTGAAAGAAGCCAAGGAGTCGCGTTCTTGGACGACGGAACCATGGTGGTTGTTGAAGATGGTAAGAATCATCTAAACGAACGACTATCTGTTGAGGTTACCAGTTCAATTCAAACAGATGCAGGTAAAATGATTTTCGCTAGAATTGATGATAAATAAAAGGTTATAGATACCTTTAGATTTTTACTGAACACTTTATTTTTATCGCTAATAATTGTAAAATTAGAATGTTATTCTAAGAATTTATAAAAAAGAGGAGAAAATATCATTGGCTAATAAGAAAATTCGTGTTAGATATGCACCAAGTCCAACAGGACATTTACACATTGGTAATGCTAGAACAGCAATTTTTAATTACCTATTTGCTAGACATAATAAAGGTAAGTTTATTATCCGTATCGAAGATACTGATACTAAGCGAAACGTAGCTGATGGTGAGAAAAGTCAGTTAGACAACTTAAAATGGCTTGGCTTAGATTGGGATGAAGGTCCAGACAAACCTGGTAAGTTTGGTCCTTACAGACAATCAGAAAGACGTTCAATCTACGATCCATTGATCCAACAACTATTGGATGAAGACAAGGCTTACTACTCATACAGAACAGAAGAAGAACTAGAAGCTGATCGTGAAGAACAACGCGCAAAGGGCATCATGCCTCATTATGAATATGAATACGCTGGTATGTCAGAAGAAGAAATTCAAAAATCAATGGCTGAATCAGAAGCTAAAGGTTTGAAACCAGTTATTCGTTTCAGAGTACCAAAGAACAAGACTTACGCATGGGACGATGTTGTTAAGGGTCATGTTGAATTTAACTCTGATACTATTGGTGGGGACTTCGTTATCGTAAAGCGTGACGGAATGCCTACTTACAACTTCGCGGTTATTATTGATGACCATGAAATGCAAATTTCACACGTATTCAGAGGTGACGACCACGTTGCTAATACACCAAAACAATTAATGATGTACGAAGCATTTGGTTGGGAAGCTCCTGTATTCGGTCACATGAGTTTAATTACTAGTGCCGACACTGGTAAGAAACTAAGTAAACGTGATGAATCAATCATTCAATTTATCGAACAATACAGAGACCTAGGATACCTACCAGAAGCAATGTTTAACTTCATTACTCTATTAGGTTGGTCTCCAAAGGGTGAAGATGAAATCTTCTCACAACGTGATTTCATCAAGATGTACGACGAAAACCGTCTAAGCAAGTCACCAGCTAACTTCGATAACAAGAAACTAGAATGGATCAACAACCAATACGTTAAGGCTGCTGATGAAGACGTTGTTATGGACTTAGCATTACGTCAATTAATCGCCAAGGGTAACATTCCTGAAAACCCAGATGCTTTAACTATTGAATGGGCTCGTAAGTTAATCAATACTTACAAGCAACAAATGAGCTACATGGCTCAAATCAACTCAATGGCTGACGTATTCTTTAACGAACCAGCTAAGGTTTCTGGTGAAGCTCTTGAAGAAATTCAAAATGAAACTGCACCAGTTGTTCTAAAGGCCTTTGCTGAAAAGATTAAGGATGTTCCAGTTTTCGATAAGATTGAAATCCTAAAGACAATTAAGGAAATTCAAAAGGAAACTAAGATCAAGGGACGTCAACTATGGATGCCAATCAGAATTGCCGTTACTCATGAAAGTCACGGTCCTGAACTACCTGAATCAATCGAATTGATTGGTAGAGAAAAGGCTCTAAAACACATTGATGAAACTTTAAAGCAAATCAATCAATAATAAATAAGGCTCGCTAAAGCATGCTTTGGCGGGCTTTTTTATTTGAATTTATCCTAATATAGTGACTATTATTATGATAGAATGAAGTAAGTATAAAAAATAGGAATAGGGGTGCCATTAATGCTAAGGATCTATAATACATTAACTCAAGAAAAAGACGTATTTAAGCCAATTAAGTCAAGAACAGTTGGTATGTATGTCTGTGGTCCAACAGTATATAACTATATTCATATTGGAAACGCGCGTAGTATCGTTGCATTTGATACTATTCGTCGTTACTTTGAATATTGTGGTTACCAAGTGAATTACATTTCTAATTTTACGGATGTTGATGATAAATTAATTAATGAAGCTAAAGAAGAAAACAGTACAGTAATGGATATTGCTAACAAGTACATTGAAGCTTACAAAGAAGATGTGGCTGCATTGAACGTTGAACCAGCAACTGTTAATCCAAGAGCTACTGATAATATTGATGGAATTATTCAATTCGTAAAAGAATTGGTTGATGATGGTTATGCATATGCTGTTGACGGCGATGTTTACTATCGAGCAAGAAAGTTCAATGATTACGGTCATTTATCACACCAAAGTGTAGATGACTTGGAATCAGGAGCTAGCCAACATGTGTCAGAAGAAGAACTTTCCAAGAAAGAAGATCCAATCGATTTTGTTTTATGGAAAGCTGCTAAGCCAGGTGAAATCTCATGGGATTCACCATGGGGTAAAGGTCGTCCGGGATGGCACATTGAATGTTCAGTAATGTCTACCAAGTACTTGGGTAACACAATTGATATCCATGGTGGTGGGGAAGACTTGAAGTTCCCTCACCATGAAAACGAACGTGCACAAAGTGAAGCCAAGACTGGTGAAAAGTTTGTTAACTATTGGATGCACAATGGCTTTGTTACCGTCGGTGATGAAAACGAAAAGATGAGTAAGTCACTAGGCAACTTTGTGACTGTTCACGATATTGTTAAAAAGGTTGATCCTCAAGTAGTAAGATTCTTGATGTCAACTACACAATACCGTCGTCCAATTCAATACAACGAAACTAATTTACAGGCCGCTGAAAACAACCTAAACAAGTTAAGAAATGCATACAATAACTTGAAATATCGTTTAAGCGATGCGACAGATATTATTGATATGAAACTAGAACAAGAAATCAGACAAATTCAAGCAGATTTCCAAGATGCGATGGATGATGATTTCAATGCACAAAACGGAATTGATTGTGTATACGAACTAGCTAAACTTGGTAATATGTATGCCCAAAGACCTGAAGTAGGTAAGGATACTGTTAACCTAATCATTGCAAAGCTAGAAAAGATGGCTTCTATTTTTGGTGTTGTCTTCAAGGAAGAAACACTAGATGACGATTCAGTTCAAGCGTTGATTGATGAACGTAACGAAGCTAGAAAGAACAAGGACTTCGCAAGAAGTGATGAAATTAGAGATCAACTACGAGACCAAGGAATTATCCTAGAAGATACTGCTCAAGGTACTCGTTTCAGAAGGGAATAAATGATGGAAAACCAGAACGTGGATTATAAACAGTTAAATGGAATTGCATTAGCATATCTTGGCGATTCAGTTTACGAAGTGTTCGTAAGAAAACACCTTTTAAACTTAGGTATTACTAAACCCAACCGCCTACAAAAGACAGCTAGAAAGTACGTGTCAGCAAAGGCTCAAGCAGCATTAATCGATTTGATGATTGAAGACGACATCCTAACAGACGAAGAGGATGCAGTGTTCAAGAGAGGTCGTAATGCTAAGAGTTACACACATGCTAAGAACACTAGCGTTTTGACTTACCGCCATTCAACTGGTTTTGAAGCCATGATGGGGTATCTTTCATTAAGCAAACAAGATGACCGTTTAGAAGAACTATCTAACTGGTGTATTGAACAAGTCGATGCTGGGAGGCCAAAATATGAAGACTAACGACCAAAGCGAATTTATAATCGGACGCCATCCGGTTGTTTCCGCATTAAGAGGAAAGCAAGAAATCAACAAGGTTTTCCTACAAAACGGAATCAAAAAAGACGAAAAAAGTGTTGAAGAAATCATCAAGCTAGCTAAGCAAAAGCACCTAGTAATCTCAACTGTGCCAAAGCAAAAGTTAGACTTACTTTCAGATAATCAAAATCACCAAGGGGTGGTTTTATCAATCTCACCATACAAGTATGCAACCATTGATGAATTGTTTGAAAACTCAGCAAAACAAGATGTACCACCATTCTTTTTAATTCTTGATAACATTGAAGATCCTCACAACTTGGGTTCAATTATCAGAACAGCCGATGCTGCCGGTGTTACTGGTGTGATTATTCCAAAGCACCGTGCCGTTGGTTTAACATCAACGGTTGCTAAGACATCTGCTGGTGCCATTGAAAGAATTCCAGTTGCTAGAGTGACTAACCTAGTTAACACTGTTAACGATTTAAAACAACAAGGTGTCTGGGTATTTGGTACTGACGTTAAAGGTGCAGATTACCGTCGTTGGGATGCCAAAGGACCAGTTGCCGTAATCATTGGAAATGAAGGTAAGGGAATTTCACCACTTCTAAAGAAGAACGTAGACGAAATGTTAACCATTCCAATGGTCGGTCAATTACAAAGTTTAAATGCCAGTGTGGCTGCTAGTTTATTAATGTATCAAGCTTATAATTCAAGAAATCCACTATAAGAAGGATTAAGCCAATGAAAAAACAACTATTATTAATCGATGGATATAACGTCATCGGAAATTGGCCTGAATTGAATAAGTTAAAGCTGGATAATCGTTTGGCAGATGCCAGGGATGAATTGATTAATATCATTTCCGAATATAAAAAATACCGTGACTTAGATATGAAGATTATCTTCGATGCGATGTATGTTCCTGGTTTATCAAAGAAAGATAAGAAGCATAACTTAGACATTGTTTGGACTAACAAAGATGAAACAGCTGATAGTTATATCGAAGCATATGCTAGACAAAAGCAATCTAGATTTGTTCAGGTCGTCGTAGTAACATCTGATCAAGCTGAACAATGGACTGTTTTTTCAGCAGGGGCCTTGAGAATATCAGCACGAGAATTGCTTCGTGATGTTGAACGTTCAAAACGTGAGATTAAGACGCAAGTTCGTAGTTATACCAATCAGTTAACTGGTCGTCGAACTCCTTGGTCTAATGATCAGTTGTTGAGACTTGAAAAGCTAAGAGATAATTTAACAAATGATTAAAAGATATATATATTTATACCGATTTGTTGAAATATAAATGAACAAATATTCGCTTGTTTATGATTATGTAACTATATAAATTATTTTATGTAATTATAATCAGAGGTGAATAGGTAATGAGCTTTGACCAAAATAATATTGATATAGAATTAATTCTTGATTTTAAAGAAACCGGCAATGAAGAGTCATTGCAAAAGCTGTTTGATAAATACAAGCCGTTGGTTAATAAAGTGTGGCGTAATTATTACTTGCACGATATGGACATCGATGACTGGTATCAAGAATCAATGCTGGTAATGGTAAAAAATATTCGTAATTATGATATAAACCATAAAGCGACGTTTGGGACGTTATACCAAATTAGTTTAAAGAATCATTTATATGACATCTTAAGAAAAAGAAAAGCTAAGAAGCGGATGCCGGTTGATAAAATGGTTTCATATAATGCTAACGAGTTATACTTTCAAAACAGCTTGAAGGATAGAATCTTTTTAACACCAGATCAGTCAATGAATATCAAGATTTGTTACGAAGAGTTGATTGCTAGACTATCACCTCTGGAATCGGAAATCGCCTTTTGCTATTTAGAAGATTTGATTAATGAAAATAATTTTTCAATCGATAAATTAAAGCTGGCTTTAGCAAGGCATCCAGAGAACGCTACTAATATAGTTGATAATTGTATTGCTAGGGTCAAAAACAAGTTAAAGAAGATTGTAAAAAAGGTCTATGACTAGCCATCAGCATAAATTGACTATCAAAAATATAAATGCTATTATGAATTTATTCAAAAGGGGGATGTATACGATGTCACAGAATAAAGTTGCTTTACAATGTGAAGTCTGCGGATCCCGTAATTACACAACCTCGGTTGGTAATAACCATGAAGATCGATTAGAAGTAAAAAAATACTGTAAACATTGTGGCAAGGCTACGATGCATAAAGAAACACGTTAGTGGAGGAAAACTATGAAATTATTTAAGTTCTTTAAAAGTGTTGGTACTGAAATGAAACTAGTTGTTTGGCCTAATGGTCACCAAACTAGAATTGACACTACCATCGTAGTATCAATGTCAATTATCTTTGCAATCTTCTTTGCAATTGTTGACTGGGCAATTCAATCAGGATTACTATACCTATAATTTACTGTTTTAAATTATAGTAAATAGTGATATTATAATAGGTAGTTTGAAACTTCGTGAGTGCGGAGTTTTTTTATTTTGCAAAAAATCATAGAGGGAGCTAATTTTAATGGAATCAGCAGAAAAGCAATGGTATGTTATTCATACTTACTCAGGATACGAAAACAAAGTTAAGGCTAACCTTGATTCACGTAAAGAATCAATGGGTATGTCAAACTTTATCTTTAGAGTAGTTGTTCCAGAAACAGAAGAACACGAAGTTAAAGATGGTGTAGACAAGGCTAAGATGGAAAAGACTTTCCCTGGTTATGTTCTAGTAGAAATGGTTATGACTGACGAAGCATGGTACATCGTTAGAAATACACCAGGTGTTACTGGATTTATCGGATCACATGGTCAAGGAAGTAAGCCAACTCCATTGCTACCAGATGAAGTAGAACTAGTTCTAAGTCGTCTTGGCGTTTCTCAAGAAAAGCAAGAATTGGATGCTGAAGTGGGAGACACAATTACTATTATTGACGGTGCCTTTGCTGATCTTTCAGGTAAGGTTATCGAAAAAGATGACGAAAAAGGTAAGTTGAAGGTTAATATTGATATGTTCGGTCGTGCAACTACTGCTGAATTAAACTTTAACCAAGTACAACCAATTAGATAGAAAATTTGGGTTGTTAAAAATATTTAAACGTGATATATTATTTGTTGTATGTTTACGCATACTTAAGTGGGAGGAGAAATCTCATCTCCAATTTTTACCACACACGGACTTAAGGAGGTATGTCTCGTGGCTAAAAAAGTAGCTAACGTAGTTAAATTGCAAATTCCTGCGGGTAAAGCAACACCTGCTCCTCCAGTTGGACCTGCATTGGGTCAAGCTGGTATTAACATTATGGGATTCACTAAGGAATTCAACGCTCGTACTGCTGATCAAGCAGGATACTTGATTCCAGTTGTGATTTCTGTATATGAAGATCGTTCATTCGATTTCATTACTAAGACACCACCTGCTTCAATTCTATTGAAGAAGGCTGCTGGTGTTGAACATGGTTCCGGTGAACCAAACACTAACAAGGTTGCTAGTGTAACTAAGGACCAAGTTAAGGAAATCGCCGAAACTAAGATGAAAGATCTAAACGCAGCTGATGTTGAAGCCGCAATGCGTATGATCGAAGGTACTGCACGTAGTATGGGATTCACTGTTGAAGGTTAATTCAACAATTATTTCTATACTGTAGTACCATAACACCTATTATTTAGGTGTTATGTGGGAGGTTTATCCGTTACAACCACAATTGCAAGGAGGAAAACACAGATGGCTCAAAAAAGAGGTAAAAAGTATCAAGATGCTTTAAAACAAGTAGACCGTAACAAGGCTTACTCAGTTGAAGAAGCTGTTGATCTTGTAAAGAAAATTGATTTTGCTAAGTTCGATTCAACTGTTGAAGTTGTATTTAACTTAAATGTTGACACTAAACAAGCTGATCAACAATTACGTGGTGCTGTTGTCTTACCAAACGGTACAGGTAAAGACCAAAAAGTTGTTGTATTTGCTAAGGGTGACAAGGCTAAGGAAGCTGAAGAAGCCGGCGCTGACTTTGTTGGTGAAGCAGACCTAGCTGAAAAAATCCAAAACGGTTGGTTAGACTTTGATGTTGCTATCGCAACACCAGACATGATGGCTCAAGTTGGTCGTCTAGGTCGTGTTCTTGGACCAAAGAACTTAATGCCAAACCCTAAGACTGGTACAGTTACTATGGATGTTAAGAAGGCCGTATCTGATTCTAAATCAGGTAAGGTTACTTACCGTACTGACCGTGACGGAAACGTTGCTGTTATCATCGGTAAGTCATCATTCGATGCTGACAAGCTAGTTGGTAACTTCAAGGCTATTGAAGACTTGATCGTTAAGAACCGTCCAGCTTCAGTTCGTGGTACTTACATCAGTAACCTATCAGTTTCAACAACCTTTGGACCTGGTGTAAAGGTTGATCTAGAATCATTCTAAAGTTAAGTAATTAATTTGGAATTTGAAAATCCCTATTGACCAAAGTTTATATATATAGTAAACTACTATTTGTTATAAAAATTGATATCTACCTAAGACTTGGGTGGTACTTGTACCTTAATATCCCAACGAGGACACTTAAAACGGTTTCTCTATGTCTAGGTGGCATAGGGATTTTTTATTAAATCCCAAAAAATATTGGGAGGTGAAACAATGCCAAAGAAAGAAGTAATCGACGCTAAAGCTAAACGTGTAGAAGCTGTTACAGAACAATTCAACAATGCTACTACTGCTATTGTTGTTAACTACCGTGGTTTAAACGTTGCTGAAGTAACTGACCTACGTAAGCAATTACGTGATGCAGGTGTTTCATTCAGTGTTATCAAGAATAACATTGCTGTACGTGCATCTAAGGAAGCAGGTTACGAAGAATTAGGTGACTTATTCAAGGGTCCTACTGCCGTAGCATTCTCTGATGAAGATCCTATTGCTCCAGCTAAGGTATTAAAGCATTTTGCTGATAACACTGACGCTGTTGAAATCAAGGGTGGTATTCTTGAAAACAAGATTGCTACTCTACAAGAAATTGACGAATTCGCTTCATTACCAAGTCGCGACGAATCAATCTCTATCCTTGCAAGCATGTTACAATCACCTGTTCGCAAGTTTGCTATTGCTGTTAAGGCAGTTGCAGAAAAGGGCGATGGCGACGCAGCCTAAGCTCATAATATAAAATTATAACTATCCAAATTGGAGGAAATTAAAATGGCTTTTGATAAAGATAACATTATTGAACAAATTAAAGAAGCTTCAATCTCTGACCTAAACGACTTAGTTAAGGCAATTGAAGAAGAATTCGACGTTACTGCTGCTGCAGCTGTTGCTCCAGCTGCTGGTGGTGCTGATGGTGCTGCTAAGGACTCATTCACTGTAGAACTAACTTCTGCTGGTAGCCAAAAGGTTAAAGCAATCAAGGTTGTACGTGAAATCACTGGTCTAGGTCTAAAGGACTCAAAGGACTTAGTTGATGGTGCTCCTTCAGTAATTAAAGAAGACGCTAAAGAAGACGAAGCTAACGACATCAAGGCAAAACTTGAAGAAGTTGGTGCAGAAGTTACTCTTAAGTAATTTCCCTTTAAAGGAACGTGTGATTTATCACACGTTCTTTTTTTGTACATATTTTGATATAAAGCCTTGTGCCAACAATTATTAATTGAGATAATAGTAGTAATAAGATTTATGGAGGAAACGTAATTGAAAGCTTTATTTAAGAAATGTGGAGACTGGATCAATCGACATATGACTTTAGTAAAAGTCCTATTCGTGGTATTCGTTTTAGCTGTTGTTGTTCACGTTATCTTTTCTGTTTCAAAGGAAATTAGTGGAAGACAAATGGCTGAAAGTTTTTCAAGACTATCACCAGTGTCGATTGTTATCATGATAATTTTGGGATTTATCGCAGTTTCACCGATGTTAATATATGATTTTACAATCGTTGATTTTCTACCGGGTAAGTTTAAAAAATCATATATTGTAAAGACAGGGTGGATTACCAATACACTTACTAACATTGCTGGTTTCGGTGGTGTGTTAGGTGCAAGTATGCGTTCTAGTTTTTACAGTGAAAACGCAACTAAAAAACAAATATTATATGCAATCTCTAAGATTGTTATTTTCTTATTAGCCGGACTATCCACATACTGTTGGGTAGCCATTATCATGATGTTTAGTTTCGGTTTTGGAACTAATAGTCATGACTGGTGGTGGTGGATTGTACTAGTTCTTGGTGGACTATACTTCCCAATTTTGTTTATCATCACACGCTTAAATGATTCTGATTATTTCAAAGACTTAACCGCTAAACTAGAAATCCAATTAATCGTTGGATCATGTCTTGAATGGTTAGGTTGTGCTGGATTATTCATGGCAATTGGTGCATTCATGCATCAACCAATTAACCTACTAGCCGTATTTCCAGTATTCGTCGTTGCAAACGTAGTAGGGGTCGCTTCATTAGTTCCCGGTGGACTTGGAAGTTTTGAAGGAACCATGCTAGTTGGATTGATGTTCATTGGTGTTAGACCAAGTGACGCAGCGGTTTGGTTAATCCTATACCGTGCGTTCTACTACATTTTCCCAGTATTCTTGGGAATTATCTTCCTAGTAGTAGACGTATTCCAACGTTTCAACAACTTTTTAGACGGTATTCCAAAGCTAATTCTACAAAGATTAGCTCACATGTTTATTACTATTTTTATGTACTTCTCAGGAATCATGATGCTACTACTAGCCGTTATTCCTAACCTAGTATTAGTTAATAGATTCTATATTTCACTAGAACCATATTCGTTCTACTTCTTGGATCAACTAAGTACAGTCATCGTTGCATTCCTATTAATTGGTTTTGCGCGTGGATTTGGTTCAAAGGTGAAGAAGGCATTCTGGCCAACAGCGGTCATTTTAGTAATCGCCTTATGGAACACACTTTGGAAGGAAGACTTCCCAACCAACATGGTAGTTATGTCCGTAATCCTACTTGGCTGCCTATGGCTAAGTTACAAGGTATTATACAGACAAAAGTTCACATACTCATGGGGACATGCGTTAATTGATTTACTAATATTCGTTAGTGCGTTTGTTGTATACCTAATCATTGGTTTACTAACAAACTTCAAGTTTGCAGTATTCCACTGGACTAACTCATACCTATTACCATCACCTCAAGTATGGTTTGCTGGTCTTTTAGGATTGATTTTAGCCTTCCTAATCTTAGTTCTAACATTCCGTTTCTTATCATACTCAAAGGTCGATTGGTTAAACCAACCATTTGATGGCGATAGAGTATCTAACGTTATTAATGAATTTGGTGGAAACGAAGTAAGTCACTTAGCTTATGTTCGCGACAAGAGCATCTACTTCTATCAAGAAGATGGTAAAGACCAACTATTCTTCATGTACAAATGTCGTGCTAACAAGATTATGATCATGGGTGAACCAATCGGTAACATGGATAAACTTGAAAACGCGATTGATAAGTTCATCGAAGATAGTGACAACATTGGTTACTCACTTGTTTTCTATGAAATCGGTGAAGAACTAACAATGTTACTTCACGAAAAAGGATTTAGTTTTACCAAGGCAGGGGAAGAAGGTCACGTGGCCTTAGATACATTCTCAATTGCCGGTAAGAAGCATCGTGGTGAAAGAGCCTTGATGAATAAATTCGACCGTGACGAATACAAATTTGAAATTATTCAACCTCCTTTCTCAACATCATTCATTGATGAATTAAGAGAGGTATCTGATAACTGGTTGAAGGGTAAACCAGAAAAGGGATTCTCATTAGGATACTTTGACAGTTACTACCTAAACCAAGCACCAATTGCTGTAATGAAGGATAAGGACAACAAGGTTGTTGCCTTTGCTAACATCATGCCAACTGGTGACCATGAAATGACATCAATTGATTTGATGAGATCAAGCGAAGATGCACCATCAGGAATAATGGATGGAATCTTCATTAACTTGTTCAACTATGTAAAGGATGAAGGTTACAAGTACTTCAACCTTGGAATGGCTCCATTATCAAACGTTGGTGAATCTAGATATAGTTTCATTGACGAAAAGATTTCTAACTTAATCTACAAGTACGGAACTGCATTCTACAGTTTCCAAGGATTAAGATCTTACAAGGAAAAATACGTTAGTGAATGGACACCTAAGTACATCTCATACCGTCGTGGAAATTCACTAGTATTCACCATGCTTCAATTACTTGTATTGGTAAATGAACATGTTGATGATACACCATGTGAAAAGAAATCAATTTGGAAGAGATTATTCAAAAAATAGGTCTTTTTAGCCAACTTAAATTGAGTAAATAAAAATACCCGATATAGATATTAATAATTCTGTATCGGGTATTTTTTTGCGTCTAACGGAATAAAAAAAGAGGGTGAAGTAATTAAACTTCGTCCTCTTTTTATTTATGATTATTTGTTATCTTTTGGATACCAAATCTTGTAATCGTCATCCTTCATAGCTTCAACTTCACCTAGACGGTAACCGTTACCGACTTGTGAGAAGAAGTCATGGTTAGCTGTTGATGTTGAGATACCATTCATGACGATTGGATCAACGTCTTCAGCGTTATCAGGGAATATTGGATCTTGACCTAAGTTCATTAGTGCCTTGTTGGCATTGTATCTGATGAACTTCAATACATCGTCAGTCCAACCAACTTGATCATATAGAATGTGAGTGTACTTTTCTTCGTTTTCGTATAAGTCATACAAGAAGTTGTACATCCAATCTTTTAGGTCTTGTTGTTCGTTTCCACCTAATTGGTTGAAACCAAGTTGGAACTTGTACCCAATGTAAGTTCCGTGAACAGATTCATCACGAAGAATTAACTTAATGATTTCAGCAACGTTAGGTAACTTGTTGTGACCTAAGTACCATAGTGGGGTGTAGAAACCAGAGTAGAATAAGAAGGTTTCTAGGAATACACTCGAAATCTTTTTCTTCAATGGGTTTGAATCATCATGATATAAGTCATAAATCTTCTTAGCCTTGTTTTGAAGGAATTCTTCTGAATCACTCCAGTCAAAAATTTCTGAGATTTCATCAGGAGTATTTAAGGTAGAAAAGATTGATGAGTAACTCTTAGCATGGACAGATTCCATGAATTGAATGTTGTTTAAAACAGCAGTTTCGTGTTGAGTGGCAACATCTTTTCTAAGTGCGGCCATACCGTCTTGTGATTGTAGTGTATCAAGTAAAGTTAGACCACCAAAGACATGACCAACTAGCCATTTGTGATCGTCATCTAACGTTCTCCAATCAGCTAAATCGTTAGATAAAGGGATTCTAGTATCTAACCAGAATTGCTCGGTTAGTTTTTCCCATGTCGCTTTATCAATTTGGTCGCTTACAGCATTCCAGTTGATAGCTTTGTAATTATCCATTGTATAAATTCTCCTAACTAATTAGATTGAACAACTTTCACATTCGTTAACACCGACTTCTTGGTTATCATCAGTGTAAGTTCTGACATAGTATAGTGACTTAATGCCTTTAGCGTGAGCGTAGTTACGTAGGATAGTTAAATCACGAGTAGTCATTTTATCAGTTCTACCGTTCTTCCATTCGTATAGACCTTCAGGAATTGTTGAACGCATGAATAGAGTAAGACTCATACTTTGATCAACATGCTTTTGAGCAGCAGCATAAGTATCAATAACTTTTCTCATGTCAATGTCATAAGCTGACTTGTAGTACTTAAGAGTTTCGTTTGATAGGTATGGAGCTGGGTAGTAAATCTTACCAGTCTTTGATTCATATCTTTCTTCGATACGACTAATGATAGGGTGCAAACTAGCAGTTGAATCATTAATGTATGAGATTGAACCGTTTGGTGCAACAGCCATTCTGTTTTGGTGGTATAAACCATCCTTCATAACAGCTTGTTTTAGTTCTTCCCAATCACTTTGGTTTGGAACAAAAATGCCATCGAATAGTTCTTTTACGCGGTCAGATTTTGGACCCCAGTCTTCGGTAGTGTATCTATCAAAGTATGAACCATCAGCATATTTACTCTTATCAAAGTTGTGGAAAGTTTCGTTTCTTTCAGCAGCAATCTTGTTTGATGCAACTAAAGTCCAGTAGTTTAATAGCATAAAGTAAACACCAGTGAATTCGATTGCTTCGTCAGAACCGTATTCGATTTGGTTTTTAGCTAAGAAACTGTGAAGACCCATTCCACCAAGACCAATACTGTGTGATAGGGCGTTACCACGTTGGATTGATGGAACAACGTTGATGTCTGAATGATCAGTAACGAAAGTTAAGGCACGAACCATTGCGTCAACTGACTTACCAAAGTCAGGGCTTGCCATTAAGTTAACGATATTAGTTGAACCTAAGTTACATGATACATCAGTACCAAGTTTTTCATAGTGTTGTTCGTTATCAACAGTAGAAGGTTCTTGTACTTGCATGATTTCTGAACATAGGTTACTCATAACAATCTTACCGTCAATAGGGTTTTCCTTGTTAACAGTATCAATGTTAATGATGTAAGGGTAACCTGATTCTTGTTGTAATTTACTAATTTCAGTTTCTAGTTCACGAGCGTTAATCTTAGTCTTCTTGATTTCATCGTTTGCGACCATGTTGTCGTATTCTTTGGTGATATCAACGTATGAGAATGGAACGCCGTAAATTCTTTCAACATCGTATGGACTGAATAGGTACATTTCATCATCGTTTTGAGCAAGTTCATAGAACTTGTCAGGAACAGTAACAGCAAGTGAAAGAGTTTTAACACGAATCTTTTCATCGGCGTTTTCTTTCTTAGCTGATAGGAATGAGATGATGTCTGGATGGAATACGTTTAGGTAAACGGCCCCGGCACCTTGTCTTTGTCCTAGTTGGTTTGAGTATGAAAAACTGTCTTCTAGAAGTTTCATAACTGGAACAACACCAGAAGCAGCACCTTCGATATGCTTGATTGGATCACCTGCAGCACGTAGGTTAGAAAGGTTAATTCCAACACCACCACCAATACGTGATAGTTGTAAGGCAGAGTTGATAGTTCTACCAATAGTGTTCATATCGTCAGTAGGTTGAATTAAGAAACATGATACAAATTCACCACGACGTTTTCTTCCGGCATTTAGGAAAGAAGGGGTGGCTGGTTGGTATCTTTGGTGAACAATTTCATCTGCTAAGTTCATAGCAAGTTCTTCATCACCATCAGCGAAGTATAGTGCGTTGATAGCAACACGATCGATGAATTGTTCTAGGTAGTAGTTACCATCATCAGTCTTTAGGGCGTATTGAGCATAGAATTTGTATGCGGCCATAAAAGATTTGAACTTAAAGTTTTGACTTTCCAAGTAGTCGTAGATTTTTTCAATAAATGAAAAGTCATATTTGTTGATGAATTCTTCTTCAAGGTAATCGTTATCGATTAGAAAATCGAATTTTTCTTTTAGAGAACCAAACTTTTTAAGGTTAGGTTCAACATTTTCTTTGATGAAGGCTTCAAGCGCTTCTTTATCTTTATTTAATTGAATCTTATCATCCTTAGGGATGTTAATTTCATTATTTAGGTCGTAATAGGTTACGTCCTTCAAATCTTTCAACGACATGCTTAAACCACTCTTTCATTAGTAAAATTAAACTTGAGAAAAAACAAGGCGAGACCATTAGCGGTTTCGCCAAAAACAACATTTTATATTATAATGAATAATACGTAATTTGAAATTAAGCTAGTTGGCTTAATTGATCTGGTCTAAATCCGGAAATTGAGTCAATACCATCTGCTTCCACAACTGGTAGTGACATGAATCCTTTTGATTTTAAGTATGAAACATATTCGGGTTCTTCGTTAATGTTTCTTTCAATAAAATCAATATCGTGTTCGCTTAAAAAGCGCTTAGTCATTTTGCATTGCATGCAATTATTCTTTGAGTATACAGTTACTTGTGCCATGGTATTGCTCCCTTTCTTTTGACGAAATATGTATTACATTTCAATCGAAATATGTAAGATATTTCCCTTTAATTTATATATAAAAGTTTACACCAGAACAGAAAAAAATCAAATAAAAAACACCATATTTAGTGGTCGAAATGTTCCTAATCTACTAGATACAGTGTCTTAGCGAATTTAAAAAATTTTTTACGAGGATCTGATTTGAAATGAACGAATTTTATTATACACCTAATCCACATGTTGTACACGAACTTCATACATGGAATTTTGATTTATTAAACAACACATTGACCTTTACCACTGATAACGGGGTTTTCTCAAAAAGAACTGTTGATTTTGGTTCAAAAACTTTAGTTGAAAGTGTTAATTTTGATAAAATTCCAGACGGAAATGTCCTAGATTTAGGATGTGGATATGGCCCAATGGCAATTGCTTTAGCCAAGCATCATCCCGACAGAACGTTTGAAATGGTAGACGTTAATAACCTAGCATTAGAACTAGCCGTGAAGAATGCCGAACAAAATCACGTTTCAAATGTTAAAATTCATAATTCTGACGTTTATGAAAATGTTACCGATAAGTTTGCCGCAATTATTACCAACCCACCTGTAAGAGCAGGGAAGGATGTTGTTGATGGAATGATTTCTGGTGCAGTTGATCATTTATTATCAAAGGGAACACTAACTGTGGTATTACAAAAGAAACAAGGGGCACCATCTGCTAAGAAGTTAATGCAATCATTATTTGGTAATTGTGAAATTATCAAGAAGAACAAAGGTTACTATATATTGGAAAGTGTATTTAATGGATAAGACAAACGAATACTATATGAAAGAAGCTTTATTCGAAGCGAAAAAAGCATACATGATAAACGAGGTACCGATTGGGGCAATCGTTGTTAAAGATGGTGAGATTATCGGTAGGGGTCATAACCTCCGTGAGTTAAGCAACAATGCGTTAGATCATGCCGAAGTGGTCGCCATTGATGAAGCATGTCGTCGTTTGCATAGTTGGCGATTGGAAGATTGTGATTTATATGTAACGATTGAACCATGTTTAATGTGTGCAGGAGCAATCATCAATTCCAGAATCAAGAATGTCTACTATGGAGCTAACGATATTAAGGCGGGTGCCGCCGAAAGTCTATATCATGTGTTAGAGGATAGTCGATTGAATCATCAGGTTAATGTATCTGGTGGATTGCTGGCTGATGATGCTAAGCATTTAATGAAGTCTTTTTTCAAAGCAGCACGCAAAAGAAGCAAAGAAGCTAAGAAAAAAAGAAATAAGCTTGAAAAATAATCCTGAATAAGTTAATATAATTATTGCCGCAAGGCCTTGAAGCAAAGTTGTGTTTACGAACCGTGTCAGATCCGAGAGGAAGCAGCACTAAGTATTCTACGCTTGTGCTTCTTGTTTTTTATACAAATAAACTCCTAGTCAAATGCTGGCTAGGAGATTTTTTTATCTACGATGTAAAAACGATAATGGAATAATTATTGAATAGAATATATAATGTAAGTAACTAGTTTTTTGAAAGGAAGTTTTCCATGAGTTACCAAGCTTTATACCGTGTATGGAGACCGCAACGTTTTGACGATGTGATTGGTCAAGATGTTATTACCACCACATTGAAAAATGCGATTGTCACCAATCAATTGAGTCATGCTTATTTATTTGCAGGTCCTAGGGGAACTGGAAAAACTTCCGCTGCGAAAATTTTGGCAAAGGCAATTAACTGTCCAAACCAAAAAGATGGGGAACCCTGCAACGAATGTGAAATTTGTGAAAGCATTACAAATGGAACACTAAATGATGTTATCGAAATTGATGCGGCCTCAAACAATGGGGTTGAAGAAATTAGGGATGTTAGAGATAAGGCCAAGTATGCGCCAACTCAAGCAACCTACAAGGTATACATTATTGATGAAGTTCATATGTTATCAACAGGGGCTTTCAATGCATTGTTAAAGACATTGGAAGAACCACCTGCACACGTTATCTTCATTCTAGCCACAACCGAACCACAAAAGATTCCGGCTACAATCATTTCACGTGTTCAACGTTTTGATTTTAAACGTATCACCGCAAATGACATCTTAGGCAGAATGGAATTCATTTTAAACGATAAAAAGATTGATTATGATGACAAGGCGCTAAAGGTAATCGCCAAAGCCGCAGAAGGTGGGATGCGTGATGCCCTAAGTATCCTAGATCAAGTATTGTCATTTGGCTTTGATAAGGTTACTTACGAAAATGCATTGCAAGTAACTGGTAGTGTGACTAAGTCACTACTATCAAAATACCTAACCAATGTTGTGAACCACGATGTTAAGGATGCGCTATCAGATGTTAGACAAATGCTAGAATCTGGTAAAGATGCAGCAAGATTTGTCGAAGACTTAATTAAGTACTGTCAAGACATCTTGTTATACCAACAATCACCTGAAATGGTCGAAGAATCAGAACTAGGTGTGATTGATGAAGAGTTCAAACAACTCACATCAATTGTGGATGCGAAGAGAGTTTACCGTATGATTGTTGACTTAAACGACATTCAAAACCAAATGAGATACACAATGCATCCAGACGTTTATCTAGATGTATTGACCGTTAAGCTATCCACCGACAACCAACAAGCTGCTAGCCAAGCACCAGCACAACCACAGCCAGCTGTGCAAACTGCCAGTGCTTCAAATGTTGATAACCAATTGGTTCAACAATTGAAGGATCAAGTAGCTAGTTTACAAAAACAAGTCGAAGAACTAACCAAGAATGGTGTTGCTGCTAATAAAGGTGGGAATGCTGCTAGCGAACCTGCCAGAAGACCTGCTGCTAAGAAACCATCAGGTAGTTCAAGTAATGCTAGGGTTAACCTAACCAAGATTTATCCAGTTTTGGACAACGCCACTCGTCAAGATTTAACCAACATTCAAAACATTTGGGATGAATTATTAAGTGGACTAGACGTAACCAAGCGAGCATTGATGAATGTTTCTAAGCCAGTTGCTGCCAGTCATGACGGTGTGGTTGTTTCATTCGAATATCCATTCCTATTCCAAAAGGCAAGTACTGACGAAGAACTACAAGATGCCTTAGGTAATGGATTGGATCGTATTTTAAGTTACGTTCCAGACTTTGTCTTTATCCCGGCTGAACAATGGCCAGAAATCAGAAAGGGTTACATCGTTGCCCAAAAGAATAGTGGTAAAGACGTTCGAGAAGAATCTGAAAATTCAAGTGTTGAAAATTCAGACCAAAACGATGATAATAATAATGAAAAACAAGACAATGAACCCAAAATAGTTAAACAAGCAACACAACTTTTTGGTGAAGATATAATAGATGTAAAAGATGATTAAGGAGCTGTTATAGTTATGATGAACGGAATGAACATGGGAAAGATGATGAAACAAGTTAAGCAACTACAAAAACAAATGGGTGCTGAACAAGAACAAATCAACAACACTGAATTTGTTGGAAAAGCCCCTGAAGACATGGTAGTTGTTACTTTCTCAGGTGACCGCAAGATGAAGGACATGAAGATTAAACCAGAAGCATTGGATCCAGAAGACCCAGATATGACTTCAGATTTAGTAATCAGTGCCGTAAACGATGCACTTGCACAAATCGAAAAGACTACTCAAGACTCAATGGGTAAGTACACTAAGGGAATGGGAATTCCAGGAATGTAATTTAAATAAAGAAGGTTAATTATGCAATATCCTGAACCAATTGCTAAGTTGATCGACAGTTTTATGCGTCTACCAGGGATTGGGCATAAGACAGCGATTAGACTGGCATATTTCGTAGTTGATATGAACAAAGACGACGTTGCCAAGTTCTCTTCAGCTTTGAAGGAAACCAAGGACAAGTTGATGTATTGTTCAATCTGCGGAAATTTAACTGATGAAGATCCATGTGTTATCTGTCGAGACAAGACGAGAGATCAATCGACTGTTTTGGTTGTCGAACAACCAAGAGACATCATGGTAATGGAAAAAATGAAAGATTATCATGGTTTATATCATGTATTAAATGGTGTCTTATCTCCAATCGAGGGAAAAGGACCAGAAGATTTAAATATTAAAAGCCTAATTAAACGTTTGCAAAGCGACGAAGCAATCAAAGAAATTATCATTGCCACAAACGCTACTCCTGAAGGGGAAGCAACTGCAATGTATCTATCACGTTTAGTTAAGCCAGCCGGAATTAAAGTAACTAGATTAGCGCATGGGTTATCAGTTGGTAGTGATATCGAATATGCTGATGAAATGACGCTTTCTAGAGCCGTTTCTGGTCGAACTGAAATGTAGGAGTGAATACTGATGTTAGGATTTTCAAGATTTTCACACAACGTAGGAAAACAATATGATGAATTTCTATTGGATTCTATCGATCGTGCTAAGTACCAATGGGACCAAGCTACTGAAACCCAAGAAGCCATTTATGAAGTTGACGGGGAAATCGTTGCCCAAACTCGTTTAGCTCGTGAAAAATATTTATTTTTATATCGAGAAGCAAGAGAAAGAAAAGTTTCCAACAATCGTATTCAATCTTCTGTTATTGATTACTAAAGGTGTCTTTATTCTTTGGAATAAGACACTTTTTGTTTGTTGTTCATTTGTTGAAACGCATAAATTAAAGTACAATGAGATAGAAAGATGAAAGTAGGGGTATAGTATATGGCTGGAAAATTTATCACATTTGAAGGCACGGATGGTGCTGGTAAAACAACCATCCTGAACATGGTATTAGATTATTTAAAAGAAGAAATGGGCGAAAAGTTAGTTACCAGTAGAGAACCTGGTGGTAACCCAATCGCTGAAAGTATTCGTGAAGTAATTCTAGACCGCAAAAATGTTGATATGGACAAGCGAACCGAAGCGTTATTATATGCAGCGGCTCGTCGCCAAAACATTGAACAAACAGTGAAACCAGCGATTGCTGACAACAAGTTAGTTATCTGTGATCGTTACCTTGATAGCTCAATTGCATATCAAGGTGGAGGTAGAGAAATTGGTGAAGATGCAATCAATGAAATGAACCAATTTGCTACCGAAGGCTTTTTACCAGACCTTACTATCTACTTTAATCTTCCAGTAGAAGAAGGATTAAAGCGTATTGCTAAGAATAGGGCGGAAGATGAAGTCGACAGATTGGATGTTGAAACAATCGATTTCCATAACCGAGTTCATGCAGCCTACCAACGTTTAGCAAAGGCTAATCCTCAACGTATCAAGTCAGTTGATGCTACTCAATCAATTGATGCGGTATACCAAAATGTTTTAGAAATTTTGCAACCATATTTAAATGAATTTAAAAAATAGGGACGTGATTTTGAATGAAACTTTTAATTGTAATTGTGCAAAATAAAGATGCTAACAAACTACAAAACGCATTTGCTAAGAATAATGTTCATCAAACCAAGTTATCAACTACCGGTGGTTTTCTAAAGTCAGGAAACACTACCTTTATGATTGGGATAGAAGATGAACGTGTTAATGATGTTTTAGACATCATTAAAAAGGTTTCAAGTAAGCGTGAACAATACATGACACCTCCAGTTAATTTGGATGGTGGAGTTTCAGACTCATCATATCCAGTTAAGATTGAAGTAGGTGGCGCTACTGTAATGGAAATGCCAATGGATAATTTTTATCGATTCTAATGGGGGAAGAACATGACCGAAAATCAAGTGATTGCAGAGACTGAGAAAAAGCAAAAGCCACTGATGGACAAATTTTTACAAGTGGTGAACAATCACGAATTATCCCATTCTTACCTATTTAACGGTGAAGAAGGGGTCGGAAAGTTATCATTAGCGTTGTTTATAACAATGAGAATGTTTTGTAAAAACGTTTCCGATGATTCAATGCCCTGTGGACATTGTGATGAATGTCGTAGAATCGCAGAACAACAACATCCAGATGTTGTCATCATCAAACCAGATGGATTAAGTATCAAGGTTGATCAAATCAGATACCTAAAATCTGAATTTTCCAAAAGTGGTTTGGAAGGAAACCAGAAGTTCTTCATCGTTTGTGATGCGGAAAAGATGACTACCGGAGCCGCAAACAGCTTATTAAAGTTTATCGAAGAACCTGGTGCTAATATAGTTTCGTTTCTACTAACGACCAATAAGAATTTAATACTACCAACCATTATCTCTAGAACCCAAGTGGTTGATTTAAATCCGTTAAACACAAAAGCGTTTAACGAAGAATTGGCCAACATGGGTGTAATTCCCAGTCAATTTAAAATCATTAAACGACTAACCAACCAAATGTCGACCGTCCAAGCATGGCAGGAAGACGAATGGCTAACCAAGATTATTTCTGCGATTAGTCAATGGTTTAGTATGCTGGTCCAAAGAGATAAAACTTCATTTGTTTTGGTACAAAGTAATATCATGCCGTTAGTTAGTGATAATAGTAAACGCCAAGTAGTGATTGATATGCTGCTATCAATATTTGAAGATGTTTTAGATGCTAAGTATACTGGGAGTAAGGATTATAACTTTCCAAAACAAGCCCAAAACATTGAACAACTAAGCGAAAGTATCAATGAGGCCAAACTAATTCAAATTATGGAAGTAATCTTAAACTGCAACAACCAAATGGCAGTCAATGTTAGTTTCCAAAATATATTAGAGGCTACTACATTAAAAATTATGAAAATACTAAATAGTTAAATGGGGTGAAATTGTTTGGAGAAACGTGAATTATATGATGGAATCAAGGATTTAGAATCACAAACTGAATTAATGTTGAGTCAATTTGCTGAAGTGCGAAAAGCATTAACCGAAGTAATGGAAGAAAATGCCGAACTAAGAATTGAAAACCAACATCTACATGATTTCATTAATGAACAAAAAGAAAATGTGGAAAACGATAACAAGAAGAGCAGACCACGTTCATCTAAATCTCGTGAAAACTTGGAACACTTATTTAATGAAGGGTTCCATGTCTGCATCGAGTTTTATGGATCACATCGTGAAAACGATGAAAGCTGTATTTTCTGTAATGAAATCTTAAATCGTTAATCTGGAGGAGTCCAAGTGCAAGAACAACATAGCTTTACCGCTAACCAAGATAAAGGAATATTATATCTAGTTCCAACACCAATCGGGAACCTAGATGACATGACTTTTCGAGCAATTAAGACACTTAAAGAAGTTGATTTAATTGCCGCTGAAAACCCAAGTCACACTCAACAATTATTGAATCATTTTGAGATTGATACCAAGAAAATCAGTTTTAGAGAAGATAACAAAGACTACCGAATCGATGAATTGGTACAAACTTTAAATGACGGTCAAAATGTTGCTCAAGTTAGTGACGCAGGGATGCCATCAATTAGTGATCCAGGTCAAGAACTAGTGAAAGCATGTGTTGATAATAATATTAATGTTGTCCCACTTCCTGGAGCAAACGCTGGATTAACAGCACTAATTGCTTCCGGACTGGTTCCACAACCATTTTATTTCTTTGGATTTTTAAATCGAAAGAATAGTGACCAGATTAGCGAATTAGAGGAACTTAACCAACATAGTGAAACACTGATTTTCTATGAAGCTCCTCATCGTTTAAACAAAACTCTTAAGAATATGCAAAAGGTATTTGGTGCCGACCGACAGGCGGTATTGTGCAGGGAACTAACCAAGAAGTTCGAAGAATTCGACCGCGGTAGTATTTCTGAACTAATCGAATGGACCGAAGCAAATCAAGTTCGTGGTGAGTTCGTGGTAATTGTTGATGGTAATAAGAACGCCACCCAAGAAAACCAGGAACAAGATGAGTTGGCTGGATTATCTATCCAAGAACAAGTTGACTTGTTTATTGGTAAGGGCATGAAGACCAATGCAGCAATCAAAGAGGTTGCTAAGCTACACAAAGTAAAAAAACAAGAGATTTACAATATCTATCACGAAATCTAGGAGTGAATAATAATGGAAAACCAACCAACTGTTTTTAGTGAAAAACATCGAGTTACCTACTATGAAGCTGACTTTACCCGTCGTATGACCATTGCGATGATGCTAGATGTCATTATCCTAGCATCAGAAGATCATAGTGATAAGCTTGGTGTCGGCGCTGAATTTGTCCGCCAGTTCGGAGTTACCTGGGTTGTTATTCAATACGATGTGCATATTAACCGTATGCCAGTGGTTGATGAAAATATCACCATTAACACTAAATCAAAGTCATACAACAAGTACTTTGCTTACCGTGAATTCACTATCGAAAGTGAATCTGGTGAAGTGTTAATGCACATGACCGGTTTATGGGCAGCTATGAACTATAAGGAAAGAAAGATTGCTTCCATTCCAAAGGAAACAGTAGAACCATTTGGTGCTGAAAAGGTGAACCAAGTTCCTAAGATGCCTAAACCACAAAAGGTCCAATACAACGAAGAAACTAAACAAAGTTTCAGGGTAAGATATACAGACATTGATTCAAACCAACACGTAAACAATGCTCATTACATGGATTGGATGGTAAACGTCTTACCTGCCGACTTCCTAACCAACCATACCCCAACTCATTTCCTATTAAGATACGAAAATGAAGTTAAATATGGATCAACCGTAGAAAGTTACTACGACATGGAAGAACAAGAAGACGGTTCAATTCTAACTAAGCATGAAATCATGAGTGGCGACAGTCATTCTGCAATTGCCAACATTACTTGGCGCAAAAATGATTAAATATTTTCGGGTGTGTTCATTTTTATTATGGAGACACCTATTTTTTTGTTATAATTTGTTTTAGAATTATTACGTATATTAATAAAGTTATTAGGGAGACGGAAAAACAGGATGAAAGTATTGTCTTTAGATACATCCAATCGACAACTAACTGTTGCTATTTTGGATGATGATCAAATATTAGCGACAGAAACAACTACTGTTCATCAAAAGCATGCGGAATATTTACTTCCAATTATTGATGAATTAATGACAAAGGTGGACTTAACACCATCGGACTTACAAAGAGTTGTTGTGGCAGACGGTCCAGGATCATACACTGGAATTAGAATTGCGACTGCCACAGCTAAAACTTTGGCATACACACTAGGAATTGAACTAGTGGGTGTATCAAGTTTGCAAACCTTAGCGCTTAATATTAAGCAAGAGGGCAGTCTTGTAATGCCAATTTTTGATGCTAGAAACAATAACGTCTTTTCTGGACTTTATGAAATTAAAAATGGCGTTCCAGAAAGTGTCTTAGAAGACTGTCATACTGACTTTGATAAGTGGTTAGACAGAATTGATAGCAAAGACAAAGCAGTCTATGCTGTTGGTACCGACGCACCACATTTTGAAGATGCATTAAAGAAGAAGTTTGGCGATAAAGTTATTTTTACTGATAGTTTTGATAACTTGCCACAAGCAGCTAGGTTAGGTTTATATGGACAAACCTTATCACCTGTTGAAGACATTCATGCATTTGTACCAAGATATTTACGTTTGACTAAAGCTGAAGCAGATTGGAAACAAAATCATCCCGGGGAAGAAGTTACTTCATATGTTGAAAAAGTTAATTAATTGGTATCAGAAAAAATTTGTGAATACCGAGCACCTAATGAAAAAGGAACACCTAAATATCAAGAATCACATCGTAAAGATTAATGGCGATAAGTTTTACTTGGCCAAGGCAATGGTTACCGATATTCCTGAAATGGTTAATATCGAACGTGACGTCTACGATGGTAAGGCACCATGGACCGACGAAGCGTTTTTACCTGAGCTAAAACCACGTCTAGATCGCTTTTATTTACTATTGCGCCAAGAAGATGAACTAGTTGCTTTTATCGGTAGTTCTTTAAACGATAAACAAGGTGACTGTCATATCTCAAACGTTGCTGTAAAACCAGAATACCAAGAACGTGGATTAGGTTACTTCTTAATCGCTAAGATTATCAAAAAGGCCCGTCAATTGAACTACAAGACGGTTTCTTTGGAAGTTAGAATTAGTAACGTAAAGGCCCAAAGATTATATTCCGACTTAGGTTTCAAACAAGTTGGTGTGAAAAAGGGCTATTACGACGGGGATCATGAAGATGCCGTCGATATGGTTTTAGATTTAAGTCTATACGAAACTATTCCAAATAACTTTGGAATTTAATGAAACGAGGTTTTTTTGTGCAACCACATATAATTATGTCTTTTGAATCTAGTTGTGATGAAACTAGTGTGGCCATTATCGAAGATGGCGAAAAAATATTATCAAACGTTGTTGCAACGCAAATCAATAGTCACAAGCGATTCGGTGGAGTCGTTCCAGAAGTCGCAAGTAGACATCATATTGAACAAATCACTATCTGTGTTGAAGATGCAATGAAGCAAGCCGATGTTTCATACGATGACATCGACGCAATCGCTGTGACATATGGTCCCGGTCTAGTGGGGGCGCTATTAATCGGTGTTACTGCTGCAAAGACCATTGCATGGGCACACAATATCCCATTGATTCCGGTTAACCATATTGCCGGACACATCTTGGCCAGTCGATTCGTTACCAAGATTAACTATCCAGCATTGGCATTGGTGGTTTCCGGTGGTCATACTGAATTAGTCCTAATGAAAGAAGAGGGCGACTTCAAAATTATCGGTGAAACTAGGGATGACGCCGCCGGAGAAGCATACGACAAGGTTGGTCGAGTATTGGGAATTAATTACCCAGCTGGTCCTAAGGTTGATGCAATGGCTGCAGAAGGTAAGGATACCTTTAACTTCCCACGTGCGATGGAAAAAGAAGATAACTTTGATTTCTCATTCAGTGGTTTAAAGAGTGCGTTTCTAAACACCACTCACCATGCTGATCAAATTCATGAAGAATTGGATAAGAACGATTTAGCTGCTAGTTTCCAAAGTGCCGTCGTTGATGTTTTAGTTGATAAGACCACTAGAGCATTACAAGAATATCCTGTTTCTCAATTGATTTTAGCCGGTGGGGTTGCCGCTAATAAGGGCCTTCGCAGTGCTTTAGAAGAAGCAATCGATAAGATTGATACAACAGAATTAATCAAGGTACCAAACAAACTTTGTGGTGACAATGCCGCAATGATTGGTGCAGCCGGATACGTCATGGCAAAGAAGAATGTCTTTGCTGGCGTTAACTTGAATGCTGACCCAAGTTTGGAATTCGACCTTTTGGAAGATGAAGAATAAAAAAAGATGAATCCGTTTTGGATTCATCTTTTTTGTTTATTCAAGTTCCATCATTGCGTTTTCCCAATTGGTTTCAATCTCTTCTATCTTAGAGTTAATATCGGTTAGTTTAGCTTGCAAATCATTAAGCTTTTCAATGTCATTTAAGTTTTCTGGTTTAACCATTTCAGCTTCAATTGCTGATTTATCTTTTTGAGCGGAGTCTAGTTGTTCTTCTAGGTCTTCCACCTGACGTTTTAGCTTACGTTGCTTCTTTTGTAACTCTTTGTTAGCAATGAATTCTTTTTGATTTTGTGACTTTGGTTTTGTATCTTCAACATCTTCGGTCTTGGCTTGTTCTTCTTTTTTGTGTTCCTCAATGGCAGCTTGTTCTTCCTTCTTTTCTACATAATAGTTGTAGTTACCAAGGAATAGTTCGCTACCATCAGGGGATAGTTCAACAATTTGAGTGGCTAACTTATTGATGAAGTATCTATCATGGGATACAAACAAAATAGTTCCATCGAAATTGATCAATGCGTTTTCCAACACTTCTCTACTATCGATATCCAAATGGTTGGTAGGTTCATCTAGGATTAAGAAGTTATCGTGATTCATGGATAGCTTAGTTAAAACTAGGCGGGCCTTTTCACCACCAGAAAGGTTACCAACTACTTTTTCAACGTCTTCACCAGAGAACAAGAAACTACCTAGAATTGAACGAATGCGTTGTTCCGGGTAAGTAGGGTAGTCGTCCCAGATTTCGTTTAAGACGGTCTTGTTGGGGTGTAGGTTATCTTGGTGTTGGTCGTAGTAACCAATTTGAACGCCGGTACCACGTTCGATTTCACCAGATTGGAGTGGTAATTGCTTCATGATAGTCTTTAGCAATGTTGACTTACCAATTCCGTTTGGCCCAATCAATGCTACCGCTTGATTACGTTTAACATCAATATTGATGTTTTTAGATAGAATTTTATCATCGTATCCGATTGCGGCATCACGGACGTTTAAAACGACGTTTCCACTTTGTTTTTCAGGAGTGAATGAAAGACGAGCGGATTTATCATCACGGGTTGGTGCCGCAATTTTTTCCATCTTTTCCAATTGAGTTCTTCTTGATTGAGCCCGTTTAGTAGTGGATGCACGAACAATGTTTTTATCAACGAAGTCTTGCATCTCTTTGATTTTCTTTTGTTGCTTTTCGTATTCCTTTAGTTGATGTTGGTAATTAAGTTTCTTTTGCTCAACATAACTGGAGTAGTTCCCGACATAATGAGTCATGTGACCTTGTGATAGGTCGTAGACTTGATCGACAATCTTATCCATGAAGAAACGGTCATGGGAGATAATTAGAAGGGCACCATGATAACTCTTTAGATAATCTTCCAACCAACTAATGGTCTTAACATCAATATGGTTAGTAGGTTCGTCTAGAATCAATAGGTCCTTCTTTTGTAGAAGCAACTTGGCCATTGCTAGTTGGGTTTGTTGACCACCTGATAGCTCACTAATTTTATGGTCGTACATTTCTTCACCGAAGCCAAATCCGTTTAACACGGCCTTAATTTCGGCTTGATAAGAAAAACCGTTCTTGGCGGTAAACTCAGCTTGAAGTTGGTCATAAGTTTGTGAAACCTCAGCCAGCTTTTCTGGATCCGAGTTGATGTTTGGATCAGCCATCTTGTTTTCGTATTCGTGAATTTTATTTTCTAAATCGATTAAATCAGCAAAGACATTGGTCATTTCTTCGATGATGGTGGCATCAGAAGTTAGACCAGTATTTTGGGCTAAGTATCCAATGGTGATACCTTTTTTGGTGGTGACTTCACCTTCATCAATTGGTTCATCGCCCAAAATCATTTTCACTAAGGTTGACTTACCAGCACCGTTTCGACCAACCAAGGCGACCTTGCTGTTTTCTTCGATACTCAAGTTAACGCTTGTGAAAAGATCTTGCCCACCAAATCGTTTTGTCATTTTATTTGCTTGTAAAATAATCATAAAATTCACCTCCTAATTCTCTTGTTTTATCAGTAATAATGACTATTTTAGCATATTTCCCCCGATAAATTAAAATGTTCAATCCTTTTTAGTAGATGATAATATTTTCACAAACTTTGTTTTTATGATAGAATACATAAATGTTATGAAAGATTCGGGAGGGAAGATTTTGGATATTAAAATTCCTAGGGCAACGGCTAAAAGATTGCCTATGTATTATCGATATCTTAGCGGTTTACACGACGCGAAAATAAAGAGAATATCCTCTAGTACTTTTGCTGAAGCAGTTCAAGTTGATTCAGCAACCATTAGAAGAGATTTATCCTATTTTGGAGCTCTTGGAAAACGTGGATATGGATACGAGGTTGATAATTTATTAGACTTCTTCAAGAAGATTCTAAATCAAGATCACTTAACAAATGTTGCATTAGTCGGTTTAGGTAATTTGGGTCAAGCCTTACTACACTTTAATTTTCACAAAGATAGTAACGTAAGAATCTCAGCTGCCTTTGATATTCATGACGACATGATCAACACTGTTCAAAGTGGTGTACCAGTATACGATGTTAAAGACTTACAAGAACAATTAAGAGATCAACAAATTGAAGTAGTTATTTTTACTGTTCCAGCAACCGTAGTTCAAGGCCTATGTGATGAAGCCGTAAAGGGTGGAGCAAAGGGTATCATGAACTTTACTTCAAAACGTTTATCAGTTCCCAAAAATGTCAGAGTGCAAAACGTTGATTTAACCAACGAATTACAAACATTAATTTACTTCATTGAACACTATGAAGGTGAATAAGAAAGATGAGCCATTGGCCCATCTTTTTTTGTAGGATTATATCGTGTAGGGTTTAAAATTCTTGCATATGAATCTAAAAAATAATATATTATTTATAGTGATTAGCACTTATAATAAATGACTGCTAACACTGATAAAACAGATAAAAAAACAAAGTGAGGTCAAGCAAAATGTTAAAACCATTGGGTGATCGTGTAATTATTGAAGCACAAGAAGCTAAAGAAGAAACAGTTGGAGGCATTGTGTTAGCAAATAATGCTAAAGAAAAACCACAAACTGGAAAAGTTGTTGCCGTAGGAAACGGTAGAGTTTTAGACAATGGCCAAACTGTTACACCAGAAGTTAAGAAGGGTGACGAAGTTGTTTACGACAAGTACTCAGGTACTTCAGTAGACTACGATGGTCAAAAATATTTAGTACTAAAAGAAAGCGACATTTTAGCTGTCGTTGAATAATAAATAAAACGAAATTATTAATGAGGTGAATAAAAATGGCTAAGGAAGTTAAATTTTCAGAAGACGCAAGACGTTCAATGCTAAGAGGTGTTGATAAACTTGCAAACACTGTTAAGACTACATTAGGACCAAAGGGTAGAAACGTTGTTGTTGAACAATCAACAGGTACACCAAACATTACTAATGATGGTGTTACAATCGCTAAGTCAATCGAACTACCAAATCATTTTGAAAACATGGGTGCTAAGTTAGTATCAGAAGTTGCATCAAAGACTGACGACATTGCCGGTGATGGTACTACTACTGCTACTGTATTAACTCAAGCAATCGTAAACGAAGGAATGAAGAACGTTACTGCCGGTGCCAACCCAGTTGGTGTTCGTCGCGGTATCGAAAAGGCAACCGAAGTAGCCGTTGAAAAGCTACACAAGATGTCAAACGAAATTAAGAGCAAGAATGATATTGCTCAAATCGCTTCCATTTCAGCTGCTAACCCAGAAGTTGGTGAATTAATCGCCGATGCTATGGAAAAGGTTGGAAACGATGGTGTTATCACTGTTGAAGATTCACGTGGTGTTAACACAACTATGGACGTTGTAGAAGGTATGCAATTCGATCGTGGTTACATGTCACAATACATGGTTACCGACAACGACAAGATGCAAGCTGACTTAGACAACCCATACATCTTGGTTACTGACAAGAAGATTAACAACATTCAAGAAATCCTACCAGTTTTACAATCAGTTGTTGAACAAGGTCGTTCACTTCTAATCATTGCTGATGATATTGGTGGTGAAGCACTACCAACATTGGTACTAAACAAGATGCGTGGTACTTTCAACGTTGTTGCTGTTAAGGCTCCTGGTTTTGGTGACCGTCGTAAGGCTCAACTACAAGATATTTCAGTTCTTACAGGCGCTACTTTAATCACTGACGACTTAGGATTAAACCTAAAGGATGTAACCATAGATCAATTAGGTCAAGCTAACAAGGTTAACGTTACTAAGGATGACACTACAATCGTTCAAGGTGCCGGTGACAAGGACCAATTAGCTGCACGTGTTGCAGAAATCAAGAACCAACTAGAAACTACTACATCAGAATTCGACAAAGAAAAGCTACGTGAACGTTTAGCTAAGTTAGCCGGTGGTGTTGCTGTTATCCGTGTTGGTGCAGCTACCGAAACTGAACTAAAAGAACGTAAGTACAGAATTGAAGATGCTTTGAACTCAACTAGAGCCGCTGTTGAAGAAGGTTTCGTTCCTGGTGGTGGAACTGCATTCATCAATATTCTAAAGGATCTAGAAGAAATCCCTGCTGAAGGTGACGAAAAGACTGGTGTAAACATTGTTTTACGTGCTCTAGAAGCTCCAGTTAGACAAATTGCCCACAACGCCGGAATTGATGGTTCAATCGTTGTTGAACATCTAAAGGGCAAGGAAATGGGTATTGGTTTCAATGCTGCTACTGGTGAATACGAAGATATGATTAAGGCCGGAGTTGTTGATCCAACCAAGGTATCAAGATCAGCTCTTCAAAACGCCGCATCTGTTTCAGCATTGCTATTAACTACTGAAGCTGTTGTTGCTAACTTACCAGAAGAAAAGAAAGATTCAATGAACCCTTCAATGGGACCAATGATGTAATAAAAAAGGATTCCTTTGGGAATCCTTTTTTTGTTTAACCTTGTTTTTAATCTGTTACATTTGTATAATTTATTAATAGTATTATAAAACGAAAGGATAACGATTATGCTAAAATTCGAAATTATCGTTTCCCTTTTCGCGACAATGTTAATTTCTGCTGTGGTAACGCCGTTTATCAGAAAGTTAGCATTTCGCTGGGGAGCTATCGATAGTCCAAATAAGCGAAGAATGAATAAAATTCCGATGCCGACATTAGGAGGATTGGCAATCTTTGTGTCATACACAATTGCCACGATGTTCCTATTAAGGTCGCAAATGCCAACCCATCAACTTTATGGGATGTTTGCGGGCCAAGTAGTCATCATTATTACAGGGGTAATTGATGACATCATTGTATTAAAACCACGTCAGAAAGTATTTGGAATTAGTTTAGCAGCAATCATTGTCTTTTTCTTCGGAAATATTCAAATGAGTAACATATCATTACCATTCATTGGAACATTTAGTTTAGGATGGTTAAGTTTACCAATTACTCTAATTTGGATTTTAGCAATCACCAACGCCGTTAACTTAATTGACGGTCTTGATGGATTAGCAACGGGGGTCGCAGTTATTGCTTTGACCACCATGGGAATTACTGGGTTCTTCTTCCTAAACGTTGGAAACGTCTACGTTTCAATCATGATTTTTGCACTTGTTGCAGCATGTTTAGGATTTTTACCTTACAACTTCTTCCCAGCTAGAATCTATCTAGGGGACACCGGATCATTGTTCATCGGTTTTATGATTTCAATTTTCTCATTGAACGGATTGAAAAATGCCACATTCATTACCGTTATTATTCCGGTAATTATCCTGGGTGTGCCAATCACCGATACCATTTACGCAATCTTACGTAGAATGTTAAACAAGCAACCAATCATGCATGCTGACAAACGACACTTACATCACCGTTTGATGCAAATCGGATTGACTCATCGTCAAACCGTATTGGTAATCTATGGAATTGCTTTGATTTTCTCATTCATTTCATTGCTATACCCAATATCAACAATTTGGGGTTCCATTCTACTAACGATTGCAACGTTAATCGGGTTGGAACTATTCGTTGAATCAATCGGTTTAGCTGGTAAGGATAGACAACCATTACTAAACGCAATTAAAAAAGTCGTTAAAGAAAACACAAGTAAAGATAACCACTAAAAAAAGAATGGCCATTTGGTCATTCTTTTTTGTATGGATCATAATCAACTTCAAAGTACTTTTCATCGCCATCGTGCATTTCAACACGACCATTTAGTAAATCAATCACTTTTTGTTTAAACTCTTCCACCTTAGGATTATCGATGGCAACAATTACGGATACCTTGTCGGTATATTGAGTATCGATAATGTTAATTCCATTTTCCTCTAGGTGGTAATTTAATTGATCAAACAGGTTATAGGCAACGTCGATGGTGATTTCAGTTTGTAAAATCTTTTTGACAATCCCAACATGTTCGATGGCTTTGGTGGTGGCGTTGCTATATGCACGAATTAAACCACCGGCACCTAACTTAATGCCACCGAAGTATCTAGTTACAACGGCAGCAGTGTTGTGCACGCCAATGTTTTTTAATGCTTCTAGGATAGGAACACCAGCAGTTCCTGATGGTTCACCGTTATCACTAGCGCGTTGAATGGAATCGTCTTGACCAATTACATAGGCATGACAGTTATGAGTAGCTTTTTTATGTTCTTCTTTGACGCTATTAACGAAAGCAGTTGCTTCTTCTTCGTTTGACACTCTGGCAATTGAACAGATGAATTGTGATTTTTTGATATCAATCTCGTTGACACCATTTTCTTTAATTGTGAGATAATCTTTTTCCATTTAGATGTTTTCACCTCAAAATTTAGCTTTTTTGCGTACTTAATTATGGTGATAATTATGATTAAAGATGTTTCTGAATTATACGGTAGACAAGTCAACGCCACGATGGTGGATTCGAGTCTCCTCAATAACTCAATTGTTCATAAATACGTTCCAATTAAGGTTAACAGTAACAATATCTATTGTAAACGATGTGGCCAAAAAACGCCCGTAAACAGGTGTAATTTGCCAAATAATAACTACTATTGTCCAGTCTGCATTAATTTGGATCGAGTAACGAAAAGTATTCCATTGGTGTATGCCGATGAACCAAATGATTTTGAAATTAAGCAGCCGGTTTTAACGTGGCAGGGCCAATTGACTAACGAGCAAAAGAAGTGTTCTAAGGATATTATCGAAGTCTTCGAAAACAACAAGACCCACTTGTTATGGGCAGTTACCGGAGCGGGGAAGACTGAAATGTTGTTTCAGGGAATCGAAAAAGCATTAACTGAGGGCAAACGCGTTTGTATTGCGTCGCCACGTGTGGATGTTTGTGTCGAACTATATCCGAGAATTAAGGAGGCGTTTGCCAACACATCGATGATTCTTCTACACGGTCGTAATCCACAACCGTATCACTATGCGCAGCTGACGATTTGCACCACCCATCAATTGTTACGGTTCTATCATGCGTTTGATGTCTTGATTATCGATGAGGTCGATTCCTTTCCGTTTGTAAATAACGACGGATTACACTTTGCGGTCGAAAATGCGACGAAACAAAGTAGTGCCAAGTTGTTTTTAACGGCGACACCGACCAATGAAATGACGAAGAAAATCAGGTCCAACAAGCTGTCAGCTAGCTACTTACCGATTCGATTTCATCGTCATTTATTACCGGAAATTAAATTAAAGTACACAAAGAAGTGGCGCGAGAATTTAAAGAAACAAAAGTTGCCAAAGTTACTACTACATAAGATTGACGAAAAGATTAAAGCTAACCAACGCTTCTTGTTGTTTGTGCCACGCATTGCCGATTTAAAACCAATTAGTGATATTTTGGCAAAACAGTTTGATACCAGTAAATGGGAGACCGTCTTTTCTAGTGATGATAAACGAATGGAGAAGGTATCCGACATGCGTGAACAACGCAAACTGTTCTTGATTACGACCACCATTTTGGAAAGAGGAGTGACCTTTCCGGGAATTGACGTGATTGTCTTTGGGGCGGAAGACGAGGTCTTTTCGACTTCATCATTGGTCCAAATAGCTGGAAGAGTGGGTAGAAAACTCGATCGACCGACTGGGGAAGTATTGTTTCTAGCTGAAGAAAACACGCTGGCCATTAAGAGTGCGATTAATCAAATCAAGTATATGAATAAGAAGGCGAAAAAATTAAATGGATAGCTGCCTATTGTGCAATAAAGTGATGGTATATGACATGTCACTTTCTTTTTTGTTGAGTTTTAAAAGATTACCGAAACGATACGTTTGTGCGGAGTGCATGAATCAGTTTACCCGCATCGATGAAACGAGAATATGTAAGGCTTGTGGTCGCCAAATGGATAAGTCCGGAACATGTATCGATTGTCAGAAGTGGCAGAAATTAGGGGATGCTTTCGTGAATGAATCCATCTTTCAGTATAACGATGCGATGAAGAATTTTATGCACCGCTACAAGTTTGTCGGTGACTACCAGTTACGGATGATTTTTCAAAAAGAGATTAGAAAAAAGATTAGAAAAGATTTGCTGGTAGTGCCAATTCCAGTTAGTGCTGAAACTCAGATTAATCGAGGCTTCAATCAGGTCATTGGGCTTCTTGGAAATACTGAATATGTCGATGCCCTAATGGTGAAGGAAAAACGCAAGGTGAGACAGTCTGAACTAAACCGTCAACAGCGTATTCACAATAAACAGGTTTTCACAATTAATCCTAAACATGCGTCTCAAATTATCGATCAAAGAATACTATTGGTCGACGATATTTATACTACCGGAACCACGATTAGACATGCGGCAGAGGTACTGAGAAATAACGGTGCCAAGCAAGTTTTAGGACTAACTTTATGTCGATAAGGGATGTTTTATATATATAAAGGATATTTTTTTAGAAGAATTAGATAATCTGTTTTTAAAAATGATAATTAAATGTTAGAATAAGAAAGATAGAATTTATATAAAGCGAATAAAACATTAAAAACTAATTCACGGAAGGAAAATAAACAAATGGCTAACATTTTAAGAAAATGGGTCGAAAGCGATAAGCGTGAAGTTAAAAGACTTAGCAAGCTAGCTGATAAGGTTGAAGCATATGCCGATGAAATCAGCCAACTAAGTGATGACGAACTAAAAGCTAAAACCCCAGAATTTCAACAACGTTATCAAGATGGGGAAACTCTTGATGACTTACTACCAGAAGCATTTGCAGTTGCCAGAGAAGGTGCTACTCGTGTATTAGGTTTAACTCCTTTCCATGTTCAAATCATGGGTGGAATTGTGCTACATGAAGGTAACATTTCAGAAATGAAGACTGGTGAAGGTAAGACCTTGACTGCTACAATGCCAGTTTACTTAAACGCATTAGCTGGTAAGGGTGTTCACGTTATTACTGTTAACGAATACCTATCACAACGTGATGCTGAACAAATGGGTGAACTATACAACTGGTTAGGCCTATCAGTAGGTGTTAACTTAACTGAAAAGAGCCCAGAAGAAAAACGTGAAGCTTACAATGCTGATATCACATACTCAACTAACAGTGAAATCGGTTTTGATTACTTACGTGATAACATGGTTGTCTACAAAGAAGACATGGTTCAAAGACCATTGAACTTTGCCATTGTCGATGAAGTTGACTCCATCTTAATTGATGAAGCCAGAACTCCATTGATTATTTCAGGACAAGCCAAAGGTTCTTCAGAACTATACATGCAAGCTGACCAATTTGCTAAGACATTAAAGGAAAAAGATGACTTCAAGATTGACTTGGAATCAAAGACTGTTTCTTTAAATGATCAAGGTATTGAAAAGGCTGAAAAGTACTTCAACTTAAAGAACCTATACGACACTGATAACACTGCATTGACTCACCACATTGATGAAGCATTGCGTGCTAACTTCATTATGATTAAGGATAAGGATTACGTTGTTTCAGACGACGAAGTACTTATCGTTGATTCATTTACTGGTCGTATCATGGATGGTCGTCGTTTTTCTGATGGATTACACCAAGCTATCGAAGCTAAAGAAGGAGTAACCATTCAAGAAGAAAGTAAGACAATGGCCAACATTACTTACCAAAACTTATTCAGAATGTACAGCAAGCTTGCCGGTATGACTGGTACTGCTAAGACTGAAGCAGACGAATTTAGAGAAATCTATAACATGGACGTTATCTCCATTCCAACCAACAGACCGGTTGCCAGAGTGGACGAACCTGACTTGTTATACCCAACTCTACAATCAAAATTCGATGCTGTAGTTGATGAAATCAAAGAATTACACGCCAAGGGTCAACCAATTCTAATTGGTACTGTTGCCGTTGAAACTTCAGAATACATTTCAAAACGTTTAGATGATGCTGGTATCAAACACGAAGTGCTAAATGCCAAGAACCATGCTAAAGAAGCTGAAATTGTTGCAAACGCTGGTCAAAAGGGTGCGGTAACTATCGCTACCAACATGGCTGGTCGTGGTACTGATATTAAATTAGGACCCGGTGTTGTTGAATTAGGTGGACTTGCCGTTATTGGTACTGAAAGACACGAATCAAGACGTATTGATAACCAATTACGTGGACGTTCAGGACGTCAAGGTGATCCAGGTCTATCACAATTCTACCTATCACTAGAAGATGACTTAATGCGTCGTTTCGGTTCTGATAAGATTAAGAACTTCTTGGAAAGAATGAAGGTTGATGGTGACTCAGCTGTTATCAAGAGTCGTTTAATCACCAAGCAAGTTGAATCAGCACAAAAACGTGTTGAAGGTAACAACTACGATTCAAGAAAACAAGTTCTACAATACGATGACGTTATGAGACAACAACGTAGCGTTATTTACAACGAAAGATACCAAGTAATCACTGAAGATAAGTCATTAGATTGGGTTATGAAACCAATGGTTAAGAGAACAATCAACCGCATTGTTAACTTACACACTCAAGGTGACAAGAAGGACTGGGACCTAAGTACAATCCTAGACTTTGCCATTAGTGCACTTGTTAGCCCTGATATGATTAGCCTATCTGACTTAGAAGATAAGTCAGCTGATGAAATCAAGGACTTCTTGGTTGAATTATCTGAAAAAGTTTACAAAGAAAAGAAAGAACAACTATACGACCCAGAACAAATGCTAGAATTTGAAAAGGTTGTTGTATTAAGAGTTGTTGATTCTCACTGGACTGATCATATTGATGAAATGGATCAATTGAGACAATCAATTGGTTTAAGAGGTTATGGTCAATTGAACCCATTAGTTGAATACCAACGTGAAGGTTATCAAATGTTTGAAGAAATGGTCTCAGATATTGATTACGATGCCACAAGATTGTTCATGAAAGCTGAAATCAGACAAAACATCGAAAGATAATAATAAAGCGAAGATGAACAGAAGTTCACTTCGCTTTTTTGGTAAGGAGAGTAAGAATGGAACTAGCTGATGCTAAAAATGAAATAAGTCAAATCAAAAAAGCCATCCAGGGCTTTAGGGGGTCTCTTTGACTTAGATTCACTTCAAGAAAGTATCGAAATTAATGAAGCCAAGATGGCCGAACCTGGATTCTGGGATAATCCAGAAACTGCCCAAAGCTTCATTAATGAAAATAATCGTTTAAAGAAAAAATACGATAATTTTAATGAACTAAATGAAGAGGCTGAAGATCTAGAAGTGAACCTAGAATTAATTGAAGAAGAAAACGATGATTCAATGATGGAAGAATTCGAAGAGTCTTTAGCGCAAACTAAGTCACATCTTGAAAAGTACAGATTAGGGATGTTACTAAATGGTAAGTATGATGCCAATAATGCCATTCTGGAAATTCATCCAGGAGCGGGTGGAACCGAATCACATGATTGGGGCATGATGCTATTTAGAATGTATACCAGATGGGCTGATCAAAATGGTTTCAAACTAGAAACATTGAACTACCAAGCAGGAGAAGTGGCCGGAATCGATACTGCCACCATCATGGTTAGTGGTGAAAATGCATATGGATACCTAAAATCAGAAAAGGGTGTTCACCGCTTAGTTAGAATTTCACCATTTGATTCAGCGGGACGTCGTCATACATCATTTGCTTCTGTCGATGTAATGCCAGAACTAGATGATACTGTCGACATCGAGATTAATCCTGCCGACTTACGAGTTGATGTTTATCGTGCCAGTGGTGCCGGTGGACAACATGTTAATAAGACATCTTCAGCAGTTCGTATTACTCATGAACCTACCGGGATTGTTGTGGCCAGTCAAGCTCAACGTTCACAACTACAAAATAGAGAAACTGCCATGAATATGTTGAAGTCCAAACTTTACGAACTAGAAGAAGAAAAGAAGGAACAACAAAAGGCACAACTCGAAGGTGAACAAAAAGAGATTGGTTGGGGTTCACAAATCAGATCTTATGTTTTCCACCCATATTCAATGGTTAAAGACCATCGAACTAATTATGAAACAGCAAAGGCGCAAGACGTTATGGATGGTGACCTAAATCCATTCATTAATGCATACTTGCAATGGAAACTAAGTAAAAGAAATCCAGAATAGGGGAATTTAAATGAATAATTTATGGATGACATTGTTAATATTTATTCAGCCAGTCCTATGGTTGGGAATATTAAGAAATTACATTATCTACCGTAAGCGTATCAAACGTGAAAGAAACGACTTTAACACTTCAATTTCACCAAACGATTTTGAAATGAAACATTTTTGGCTAAGTTTCATCGTTTTAGGAATTATTGGAAGCATCATTTCAATGACACTAGGAATTTATCTATCACTTCCTTGGATCATTATTTATGAAGCTTTGCTACTAATTAACTTGATTATTATCCCGGGTCAATTCTTTACAGTGTTAAATCTAGTAATCGCGACTGCTTTGACATTTGTAACGTATAAATTCGACTTGTTTACGTATATTAATACAGAAGGTATTAACACTTCAGCTACCTCACTATCAAATGCATTATTGCTATTAGTGACAGTATTCTTTGTTTCAGCATTGTACATGAAGATGTTCTTAGGAAACTATCAATCACCAAAGATTTTTAAAAACCAACGTGGTAACAAGGTTGCCGGTTATTTAAATAAGGAATTTGCGGTCCTACCAATTGCCGTATTAATTCCAGGTGATCAAATTCATGCATTGATTAGCTGGTGGCCAGTATTTTCAATGGGTCAACATGAATTCACAATCTTTATCTTACCGGTATTGATTGGGATTAGATTTACCATTTTCAAATCAATGCCAAAAGAATTTTTCAAAAAGTTATCTAATCGATTGTTATGGTTAACATGTTTGGGTATTATTCTAGTTGTTGCAACTTACCTACTAAATGGTGTCGATAACATTGAATTAATTTCAATGGCTGTGATGACAGTATTATACCTACTTGTTTTAATCAGGACTAAGCGTAAGGATAACAAGAAGGCTAAGTGGTTCGCAGACGCAGTTAACGGTCTAAGAGTAATCGCCGTTAGAAAAGACACTCCGGCTGAAAAGATGGGTGTTGAAATGGGTGATTTAATCGTTGAGGTTAACAACATCAAAGTAAGTACCGAAGACGATTTCTACAAGGCTACTTTGACTTCTCCAACATTTTGTCGATTGAAGGTATTGAACCGTGAAGATCGTATCAAGATTATGGAAAGTGCCATTTATAGTGATTCACCAAATGAACTAGGTGTAGTTGTAATTAAGGAAAAGTAACTTAAGATTGATTTAATAAACATTATTTAAAATGTCATTTAACGAGGAGGCTTTATGATGACTAAAATTTACCGTTCTCAATCAGATCGATTATTAACAGGATTATTAGGTGGAATTGCCGAATACTTCCATATCAACTCACAACTTTTAAGAATTATTTTTGTAGTTCTATCAATTATTCCGGGCCATCTAATTGGCGGACTATTACTTTATGTAATTTGTTTAGTAATTGTTCCGGCTAACCCCAACGTTTATGGTGGTGGACACACTACTAACAAACAAACTCGACGCAATTTAACTGACGTTGATGAATTTAATGATAAATAAGAGGTGACACCATGAGAGTGTTAGGCAGAATATTGATTAACACATTGCTATTCGTTGCAATTGCTGGTTTCTTCCAAGGCAGCTTTTACGTTGCTTCATTTGGAACTGCGATTGTAGCCGCGATTGTTTTAGCGATTCTAAATGCATTGGTAAAACCAGTATTGTTTATCTTATCATTACCAATTAACTTGGTAACGTTAGGATTATTCAGTATTATCCTGAATGGAATTATGTTGGAATTAACATCTTTTGTGGTGGGCAATACTTTCCATTTTGCTTCATTTGGAATGGCAGTGATTGTTGCATTGATTATGTCAATTTGTAACGTCATTTTGTCAGACTACTAAAAAATTTTTAAAAACATCTAATAACATGATAAAATTATCTTATAACGAAGTGGAGGAAAGGCTATGGCATACAGTGTAACGGTCGCAGATCTTGTTGAAAACACTCACTTAGATATTTTCTACGGTGAAGAATACTTAGATCGACCAATTACCACGAGCGATATTTCACGCCCTGGTTTGGAATTAACAGGATACTTTAACTACTACCCATCAAAGAGAATTCAATTACTTGGTATTACTGAAACATCATATGCTAAGGGAATGGATAGTAATGAACTTTTTGATGTAATGAAGAAAATGTGTTTACCAGAAACACCAGCATTTGTTATTTCAACTCAATTAGATCCACCTGATGAATTAATTCGTGCTGCTAAGAACCAACACATTCCAGTATTGGGTTCAAAGCTAACAACTTCTCGAGTACTAAGTAACATGACTAACTACTTGGAAGGTAAATTAGCCGAAAGAAAATCAATTCACGGTGTGCTAATTGACGTATATGGTTTAGGGGTACTAATGACAGGGGACTCTGGAATTGGTAAGAGTGAAACTGCCTTGGAACTTGTTAAACGTGGTCACAGATTAATTGCCGATGATCGTGTCGAAGTATACCAACAAGATGAACAAACACTAATTGGTCAAGCACCAATGATTCTAAGACACCTACTAGAAATTAGAGGAATTGGGATTATTGATGTGATGAACCTATTCGGTGCCGGTGCCGTTCGTTCACAGACTAAGGTTGACTTAATTGTTCACCTTGAAAACTGGTCTGATGACACTCCATATGATAGATTGGGTAATGGCGACGAAACCCGTCGTATCTTTGACGTTGATGTGCAAAGAGTAAGCATTCCTGTTAAGACTGGTCGTAACTTAGCTATCATTATTGAAGCGGCAGCCATGAACTACCGTGCTAAGAAGATGGGTTATGATGCTACAAAGGTATTTGATGATAACCTAAACAATTTAATTAAAGAAAATTCAGGTAACAAAAAATAATCCTCTTTTTAGGAAGTGAATAAAATGTCAATTGCGTTAAATCCAATTGCGTTTAGTCTGGGACCTATCTTAGTTCACTGGTACGGGATTTTTATTGCCACTGCAGTATTAATTGCCGTTTACCTTTCAGTTAAGGAAGGAAGAAAACGCGGGATTCAACCAGATAATATTTACGATATGATTCTATGGGCTTTGCCAGTGGCAATCATTTGTGCTCGTATTTATTATGTTGTATTTCAATGGTCGTACTACAGCCAACATCTAAACGAGATTGTTAAAATCTGGGATGGGGGGATTGCCATCTATGGTGCCTTGATTGGTGCGTTTGTCGTGGTATTCTTATACTGTAGAAGTAAATTAATCTCAGTTTGGGCAATGCTTGATGTGATTGCACCAACTGTGATTATGGGCCAAGGAATTGGTAGATGGGGAAACTTCATGAACCAAGAAGCTTTTGGTAAGATTACCAGCTTAGCGTTCTTGAAGTCTCTACACTTACCAAATTTCATCATTAACCAAATGTTTATTCAAGGATTTTACCGCCAACCAACTTTCTTGTATGAATCACTATGGGACTTGTTAGGATTTGTTCTATTGATGAATCTTCGCCAAATCCAAGGATTCTTCAAGCGTGGTGAAGTGGTATTATCTTACGTTATTTGGTACTCATTCGGGCGATTCTTTGTCGAAGGGATGAGAACAGATAGCTTAATGCTATTTGGTGGAATTCGAGTTTCACAATTATTATCGATTATCCTATTCTTGGGAGCAATCGGATTAATGATCTATCGTCGCAAAAATGATTCTGATTTGCCTTACTACCTAGATGGTAGCAAGTTACAATAATTTTAAGGAGCTATATTTATTATGGTAGAAAAAATTGCAGTGTTAGGAGCAGGCTCATGGGGCAGCATGCTTGCTAATATTTTAGTTGAAAATGGTAATGAAGTGCGTTTATGGTCATACAAACAATCACAAGTTGATGAACTAAACAACAAGCACACAAACGAAAAATACATCAAAGATTTTACATATCCAAAAGAACTAGTTGCTTACGCTGATATGAAGGAAGCAATTAGAGGTGTTGATGATATTTTATTTGTTGTTCCAGCACAAGTTACAAGAAGTACTGCAAAACAAGTAAACGAAATCCTAGAAGAACTAGACATGAAGGTAAACATTATTCATGGTAGTAAAGGGATTGAACAAAAGACATACAAACGTATGTCAGAAGTTCTGGCTGATGAAATCGATGAAAGTCATCGTAAGTCAATCTCAGTTATTTCAGGTCCTAGTCAAGCAGAATCAGTTGCTAAACACGATATTACTTTAGTAACTACTGCTTCAGAAAACATCAAAGATGCTGAACATATCCAATCATTATTCATTAATGATTACTTCAGAGTTTATACTAATGACGACATCATCGGTGTTGAAATTGGTGCAGCTCTAAAGAACATCATTGCTATTGGTGCCGGTGCACTTTATGGTCTAGGCTACGCTGACAATGCTAAAGCAGCATTGATGACACGTGGACTTGCCGAAATTTCTCGTTTGGGAACTTCATTCGGTGCTAACCCATTAACATTCACTGGACTATCAGGTTTCGGTGATGTGATTGTTACTGCAACAAGTAGTGACTCACGTAACTGGCGTGCAGGGTATCAACTAGGTAAAGGAGAGACCTTAGATGATATCGTTAAGAACATGGGAATGGTTATTGAAGGTATCGCAACTGCAGAAGCTGCATACGAACTAGCCAACCAACGTGGCATTGATATGCCAATTACTTCAGCAATCTACAAGGTATTACACAAGGAAATTACAATTGATGATGCAATTTCTCAACTAATGCACCGTAAGGGTAGAGCTGAATTAGATTAATATTTAAGAAATAGGAAAATACGATAAAATAGGAGTTTATATTCATGAAGAAAATCAGAAAAGCAATTATCCCAGCAGCAGGTTTAGGAACTAGATTCCTACCAGAAACTAAGGCAATGCCAAAGGAAATGCTACCAGTAGTTGATAAGCCAGCTATTCAATTAATCGTTGAAGAAGCTATCGCATCAGGAATTACTGACATTTTAATTATTATTGGTAAGGGTAAACGTGCTATTGAAGATCATTTCGATTCAAACACTGAACTTGAATTGAACCTTGAATCAAAGGGTAAGGATGAAATGCTAAAAGCTGTTAAAGAAACTAACGGTTTGAACATTTACTTTAAGCGTCAAGAACATCCAAATGGTCTAGGTGATGCTGTTCATACTGCTAAGAGTTTCGTTGGTGAAGATCCATTTGTTATCATGCTAGGTGATGATTTGATGACAGATGAAACTCCATTGACTAAGCAATTAATTGACAGTTATGAAGAAACAGGTTCATCAACACTTGCTGTTATGAAGGTTCCTCATGAAGATACATCAAAATATGGTGTTATCAACCCAGCTAAGGAAGTTAGCGACGGTTTATACGATGTTACTAATTTCGTTGAAAAGCCAAACCCAGAAGATGCTCCAAGTGATCTAGCAATTATTGGTCGTTACCTATTAACTGCTGACATCTTTGACATCTTAGAAAACACTAAACCTGGTAAGGGTAACGAAATTCAATTAACTGATGCCATCGATACTCTAAACAAAAAGGGTAAGGTATACGCCCACGAATTCAAGGGTGACAGATACGACACCGGTAACAAGTTTGGTTGGTTACAAACTAACATCGAATTTGGTCTAAAACACCCAGAAGTTTCTGATGAATTAAAACAATACATCAAGGACTTAGCTAAGAAGTTAGATTAAAATTAGTTTGTGTGCAAATTAATGGACAAATGTTTTATATGATAGTAAAGTATCATATATTAATTCAATGAAAGGGGGAGCTTAATTATGGAAAAGTATGACGTAATTATTATTGGTGCAGGGCCTGGTGGAATGACATCTGCACTATATGCTTCTCGTGCAAATTTATCAGTAATGATGATTGACCGTGGTATCTACGGTGGTCAAATGAACAACACTGCTGAAATCGAAAACTACCCAGGATTCAAGTCAATCCTAGGTCCAGATTTAGCAAAAGAAATGTATGAAAGTTCCACAAACTTCGGTGCCAAGTACGAATATGGAACAGTTGAATCAATCGAAGACAAAGGTGATTCTAAGATTGTTAAGACTGACCAAGGTAGCTACGAAGCAGGTGCCGTTATCATTGGTACTGGTTCACAATACAGAAAGCTAGGCGTTCCTGGAGAAGACGAATATGGTGGAAGAGGTGTCTCATACTGTGCCGTATGTGATGGGGCATTCTTCAAGAACCGTGAAGTTGTCGTTGTCGGTGGTGGAGATTCAGCTATCTCTGAAGCACTATACCTTGCAGGTTTAGCTTCAAAGGTTACTGTTATTCACCGTCGTGATCAATTACGTGCACAAAAGGTTATCCAAGACCGTGCATTTGCTAACGACAAGATTGAATTTGTTTGGGACACTAACGTAACCGAAGTTGTCGGTGACAACATGAAGGTTACTGGTGTTAAGACTATCAACAACAAGACAAACGAAGAAGGCGAAATTGCTGCTTCAGGTGTCTTCATCTATGTTGGTAACAACCCAATGACTGAACCTTTCAGTAACTTAAACATTACTGACGAAAAAGGTTGGATTAAGACAAACGAACGTATGGAAACTTCAGTAAAGGGTATCTTTGCTATTGGTGACGTACGTGAAAAAGAATTAAGACAAGTAACTACAGCTGTTGGTGACGGTGGTATTGCTGGTCAAAACGCATTCGAATACGTATCTTCATTACACTAAAAGGTGTGATTAAAAAGACTGGTCTATTGGCCAGTCTTTTTTGTGCCTACAAGGAGAACATTAGTTTTAGAAAGTTTGTTCGTATGTTAGAATATTATTAAACTACAGTGAATGAGCCTAGAGCTCCGAGTTAAAAACAAAGGAGGACTTTGTTTGGAAATAAAACGTGAAGAGAACAATAAATTTGACTTAGTTTCAAAATACAAACCTACTGGTGACCAACCCGAAGCGATTAGTAAGTTAACTAAGGGTGTTTTGGATGGTCAAAAGAACCAAATTTTATTAGGTGCTACTGGGACTGGTAAGACCTTTACAATTTCTAATGTGATTAAAAACGTTAATAAGCCTACATTGATTTTGTCACATAATAAGACACTTGCTGGACAACTATACAGTGAATTTAAGGAATTCTTCCCTAATAATGCGGTTGAATATTTCGTTAGTTATTATGATTACTACCAACCGGAAGCTTACGTTCCATCAAGTGATACCTACATTGAAAAGGATTCTTCAATAAATGATGAAATTGATAAACTTCGTCATGCGGCCACTAACTCATTGCTTACCAGAAATGATGTCATTATCGTCGCATCCGTTTCATCAATCTTTGGATTAGGTAGTCCTAAGGAATACTACAAACACACCATTCCATTGAGTGTTGGCCAACAAATTGAAAGAGACGAGCTACTTAGAAAGTTAGTCGAAATTCAATTTGATAGAAATGATATCGACTTCCAACGTGGTCGTTTCAGAGTACACGGGGATGTTGTCGACATTTTCCCAGCTTCTGGGGATCAACATGCATACCGAGTTGAATTCTTCGGTGATGAAATTGATTCAATCAAAGAAATCGATACATTGACCGGTGAATTCATTGGTAAGAAAGACGATATCATCATCTTCCCAGCGACCCACTTCTTGACCGATGATCAAAATATGGATCACGCTTTGAAGGGTATCAAGGAAGAAATGAAGGAACAAGTTGCCGAATTTGAAAAAGAGGGTAAGCTACTAGAAGCCCAACGTTTGAAGCAACGTACCACTTATGATATCGAAATGATGGCCGAAATGGGTTACACCAACGGGATTGAAAATTATTCCAGATACATGGACAATAGAAAACCGGGTGAAGCTCCTTACACATTACTAGATTTCTTCCCCGATGATTACTTATTAGTTGTCGATGAATCCCATCAAACATTGCCACAAGTAGGTGGAATGTACAATGGTGATAAGGCCAGAAAAGAACGTCTAATCGAATATGGATTCAGACTTCCAAGTGCTTTGGATAACCGTCCATTGAAGATGCCTGAATTCAAAGAACGTGTTAACCAAGCAATCTACATGTCAGCAACTCCTGGTCCACGTGAACTAGAAGAAACCGCTGAAAAGAATATCGTTCAACAAATCATTCGTCCAACCGGACTATTGGATCCAACTGTTGAAGTGCGTCCAATCATGGGTCAAATGGATGATTTGGTTGGTGAAATCAATGAAAGAATTGCCAAGAATGAAAGAACGTTTGTAACCACCTTGACCAAGAAGATGTCCGAAGATTTAACCGACTATTTAAAGGACTTAGGAATCAAGGTTGCATACCTACACTCTGACGTTAAGACACTAGAACGTACCAAGATTATTCGTGATCTTCGTTTAGGTAAATACGATGTATTGGTTGGAATTAACCTTCTAAGAGAAGGAATTGATGTTCCTGAAGTATCCTTGGTTGCCATCTTGGATGCTGATAAGGAAGGTTTCCTAAGAAATGAACGTTCATTAATTCAAACCATTGGTCGTGCCGCCAGAAATGAAAATGGTGCGGTTATTATGTACGCCGATAACATGACCGATTCAATGCAAAAGGCGATTGATGAAACCGCTAGAAGAAGAAGTATTCAAAAGAAATACAACGAGGACAATGGTATTACACCACATACCATTAAGAAGCCAATTAGAGACCTTATTAGCTACGACAATAATAAGAACGATGATTCTTCAGAAGATCACTCATTTGTTGAATCTGACTTCCAAAAGCTATCTAAGAAGGATCAAAAGCAAATGATTGAAACATTGACCAAGGAAATGAAGCATGCAGCTGCTAAACTTGATTTCGAAAAAGCAGCAGCTTTGCGTGATACTGTCATGGAATTAAAGGGTCAAATGTAAGGGGGCAAAAACTTGCAAAACGATAAAATTGTCATTAAAGGTGCTAGAGCACATAACTTAAAAGATATCAGTGTTGAAATTCCTAAGAACAAATTGACTGTTATGACCGGTTTATCAGGTTCAGGAAAGAGTTCATTGGCATTCGATACGCTATATGCTGAAGGACAACGTCGATACGTTGAAAGTTTGTCTTCATACGCACGTCAATTCTTGGGTCAAATGGACAAACCAGACGTTGATTCAATCGAAGGATTAAGTCCAGCGATTGCGATTGACCAAAAGACCACTTCCAAGAATCCACGTTCAACAGTTGGAACTGTTACTGAAATTAACGACTACTTTAGATTGCTATGGGCACGTGTTGGAACACCAATCTGTCCAAACGATGGAACCAAGATTACTAGACAATCAATTGATCAAATGATTGATGAAGTCCTTGCTCTTCCAGAAAGAACTAAGCTTCAAATCTTATCACCAGTGGTTAGACAACAAAGAGGTCAACACAAGAAAGTTATCGATAAGATTAAGCGTGAAGGTTTCGTTAGATACCGTGCTGACGGAGAAGTTCACGAAATTGAAGATGACGTTCAACTAGACAAGAACAAGTATCACGACATTGAAATCGTGGTTGATAGAATCATCGTTAAAGATGGTATCAAATCTCGTTTATCAGACTCACTTGAAACCGCATTGAGACTAAGTGACGGTTATGCCGTTGCCGACTTGATGGGTAAGGGTGACAACTTAATTTTTTCCGAACACTACGCATGTCCACTTTGTGGATTTACAGTTAGTGAATTGGAACCACGTCTATTCTCATTTAACTCACCAATTGGCGCTTGTCCAAGCTGTGATGGTTTAGGGATGAAACTAGAAGTAGACGAAAGCCTAGTTGTACCTGACAAGGATAAGACGTTAAACGAAGGGGCAATCGAACCCTGGAATCCAATTAGCTCCAAGTTCTATCCAAGCTTGCTAGAACAAGCCTGTGAAGCATTTGGTATCGATATGGATACTCCGTTTAAAAAGCTTCCTAAGAAGCAACGTGACCTAATTTTATACGGTTCCAACGGAAAAGAATTCCACTTCCACTTCAACAGTAACTTCGGTGGAATTAGAGACACCGATGCACCTTTTGAAGGGGTTATTAACAACATTGACCGTCGTTACAAGGAAACTAACAGTGATTTCACCAGAGACCAAATGCGTCTATATATGACTGAATTAACATGTCAAACTTGTCACGGTTTCCGTTTAAACAGAGAAGCACTAAGTGTGAAGGTTGACGGATTAAACATCAGTGAAGCAACCGACCTAGACGTTGTTAAAGAACTAAACTTCTTCTCTCAATTGAAGTTCGGTGAAAAGGATAGTGTTGTCGCTAAACCAATCCTAAAGGAAATCATCGATCGACTAACTTTCCTAAAGAACGTGGGATTGGATTACCTAACACTTTCCAGAACTGCCGGAACACTATCTGGTGGTGAATCACAACGTATTCGTTTAGCTACTCAAATCGGTTCAAACCTATCAGGAGTGCTATACGTATTGGATGAACCATCAATTGGGTTACATCAACGCGATAACGACCGTTTGATTTCTTCACTAAAATCAATGCGTGACTTGGGTAATACCCTAGTTGTCGTAGAACACGGTGAAGACACTCAACGTTCTGCCGACTACATTGTTGATATCGGACCAGGTGCCGGGACCAACGGTGGTAAGGTAATGGCCGTTGGAACTCCCGACGAAGTGGCTCAAAACGACAACTCATTGACTGGTCAATACCTATCAGGTAAGAAGTTCATTCCAGTCCCATTGAAACGTCGTAAGGGTAACGGTAAGAAGATTAAGGTTACTGGCGCTTCTGAAAACAACTTGAAGAACGTTACTGCCGAAATTCCATTAGGTGAGTTTAACGTCGTAACTGGTGTTTCTGGTTCAGGTAAATCAACATTGATTAACCGCATTGTTAAACGTGCGATTGCCCAAAAGCTAAACCATAACTCCGAAAAGCCAGGTAAGTACAAGTCAATCTCTGGATATAAGAATATAGATAAGCTAATTAACATCGACCAAAGTCCAATCGGAAGAACGCCTCGTAGTAATCCTGCTACCTATACTGGAGTGTTTGACGACATTAGAACATTGTTTGCTGAAACAAACGAAGCTAAACTTCGTGGTTACCAAAAGGGTCGTTTCAGTTTTAATGTTAAGGGTGGTCGTTGTGAAACCTGTCATGGGGATGGAATTCTAAAGATTGAAATGAACTTCCTACCAGATGTTTACGTACCTTGTGAAGTTTGCCATGGTAAACGTTACAACGCCGAAACACTGGAAGTTGAATACAAGGGCAAGAACATTTCTGATGTCTTGGACATGACTGTGGATCAAGCACTTGATTTCTTCTCATCAATTCCAAAAATTACTAGAAAACTAGAAACCATTGATGAAGTAGGACTTGGCTATGTTCAACTTGGCCAATCAGCAACTACCTTGTCTGGTGGGGAAGCGCAAAGAATGAAGTTAGCTTCTGAACTATACAAAAAGTCAGCTGGAAACAACTTATACATCTTAGATGAACCAACCATTGGTTTACACACCGATGACATTAACCGCTTGTTAGTTGTCCTACATGAACTAGTCGAACAAGGCAACACTGTTTTAATTATCGAACATAACCTAGACGTGATTAAGACAGCCAATCACATTATCGACCTAGGACCTGAAGGAGGAGATGGTGGTGGTGAAATCATCGCTACTGGAACTCCTGAAGAAATCGTCAAGGTGAAGGAAAGCTATACTGGTCAATATTTAAAACCAGTCTTAGAACGTGATACCAAACGAACTAAAGAAGCAAGAAAATAAAAAAGCGTGATGACACGCTTTTTTATTTGTGTTTGAAATGACACGCCCGGGTATGTGTGTTATACTTTCTTAGTTGAAAAAATTGAAAGGAGGAAACGATTTGATGAAGGACAATCAGGCGAGAAAAAGCGTTGTCGTCATTGGTGGCGGAACTGGTTTACCAGTTATCTTAAATAATCTAAAGAACGAAAATATTGACATCACTGCGATTGTGAACATCTCAGATGATGGTGGATCATCAGGTCGTTTGCGCAATGAAATTAATATTGTTCCTCCTGGAGATATCAGAAATGTCTTGGTATCATTATCTAATTTGTCAAAGGACAAGCTAGACTTGTTTCAATACCGTTTTAAAAAGGGCGATCATTTCTTGTCTGAACATTCGTTAGGTAACTTAATCATTGCCGCAATGACAGAAATGAAGGGTGATGTGAACGTCGCCGTTGAAGCACTAAGTCAGATGATGGAAATCACTGGTAAGATTTATCCAGCCACCAACGAAAAACTACAGCTATGCGCCGAGTTCGATGATGGTTCAACCATGACCGGTGAATACGAAATCACCTATGCGGATAAAAAAATTAACCGTGTTTGGGTAGAATCCAGTGACAATCAAGACGAAATTCCGCATGCCAATCAAAAGGTCATTGATGCCATTTTGGCCGCCGACCAAATTGTTTTAGGTCCTGGCAGTCTGTTTACCAGCATCTTGCCAAACCTAATGATTAAGAACCTAGGAAAGGCTGTTTTAGCGTCTAAAGCACAGGTGGTATACATTTGTAATATCATGACACAAAAGGGTGAAACAGACAATTTTTCAGACGCTCAACACGTTGAAGTTTTAAACCGTCATATGAAGTCCAACTTCATTGACGTCGTAATCGTAAACAAACAACCAGTTAATACTGATCTAATTAATCGAGAAGTGTTTAACGAGATTGAAAATCCGGTTAAACACGATGAAAAAGCAATTCAGGCAATGGGATGTGAATGCATCTATGATGACTTCTTAATGTTAAGTCACCAAGGGGCATTCCATGATGGAAAAAAGGTTGCCGATACATTATTCAAACTGGTTTCAAAAAGATAGGATGATTAAAAATGTCATACGCAAGTGACGTAAAAAAGGAACTAACGACTCTAGAAGTTCATAAGGAAAATGCCAAGGCAGAACTAATGGCATTAATTCGAATGAACGGATCAATTTCGTTAGCCAATCGTAAAATTATTTTAAATATTCAAACCGAAAATCCAGCCATCGCTCGTCGTATCTATAAGTTGATTTTAGAATTCTACGAAGTGGAAAGTAAGCTTGTTGTTAGAAAGAAAATGAAGTTAAACAAGAACAATGTCTACGTCGTAAGAATCGCTAACCAAGCGCAAGCAATCCTAGATGACTTAGGGATTTTTGATAACTACCAAATCGTGGAAAGAGTGCCAATTGAATTACTGAAGGATGATTCCCAAGTGAGATCATATCTAAGAGGGGCCTTTTTAGCTGGGGGTTCTGTGAACAACCCAGAAACTTCCAGATACCATCTAGAAATCTACTCATTGTACGAAGAACACAACGACATGATTTCAGAAATGATGAACAAATACGAATTGAATTCCAGAACTACCGATCGAAGAAGTGGATACATCACATACTTGAAAGAAGCAGAAAAGATTGCTAACTTCTTGCAATTAATTGGTGCAACCAATGCGATGTTGAAATTCGAAGATGTCAGAATCATGCGTGATATGAGAAATTCTGTGAATAGATTAGTAAACTGTGAAAATGCTAATATGAACAAGGTTGCTAATGCTTCAACCAAGCAAATTTCTAATATTCAATTCATTGATGACACCGTCGGATTGGATAAGTTACCTGAAAAACTATACGAAGTTGCCATCACCAGAATGAAGATGCCAGAAGTTAGTTTAAAGGAATTAAGTGAATCATTGCCAAGTGGGGCGATTTCTAAGTCAGGAATCAATCACCGTTTGAGAAAGATTAATGAATTCGCTGATAAAATCAGAGAAGAAGCCGTTTCATAAAAGGACACAAAAAAAGACGTTAACCAAAGTTAACGTCTTTTTTATTATCTAATTATTTTCTTTCAGAACTGTTAGTCATGATGCTATCAATCAATCCGTAGTCGACAGCTTCTTGAGCGCTTAAGTACTTATCACGTTCAGTATCTAGGTTAACCTTTTCAATTGATTGACCTGAGTTTTGAGCTAAGATTTCGTTGATCATCTTTCTAGTCTTTAAGATTGATTCGGCAGCAATAGCAATTTCAGTTTGTTGACCTTGAGCACCACCAGAAGGTTGGTGAATCAATACTTCAGAGTGAGGTAGAGCAAAACGCTTACCCTTAGTACCTGAAGAAGCCAAGACACTGGCCATTGATGCAGCCATACCCATAACGATAGTTTGAACATCAGCCTTGATGAATTGCATAGTGTCGTAGATGGCCATACCGGCTGTTACAACACCACCAGGTGAGTTGATGTATAAGTAGATGTCTTTTTCAGAATCTTGTGCATCTAGGAATAATAATTGAGCAATGATGGTGTTTGCCATGTTGTCTTCAATTGGACCAGATAACATAATAATTCTGTCTTTTAATAATCTTGAGTAAATGTCATATGCGCGTTCACCGTTTGATGATTGTTCAATGACAGTTGGGACTAAATTCATAATTTTATCCTCCCTTGCTTTCAATTCAATTTTAATTATATTAATTTTATATCAATGGTCAATTAAGGTCAAATGATTTTATCTGACTTAATCACCAATGCATCTGGAGGGAATCGAACCCCCATCGAAAGAACCGGAATCTTTAGTGCTATCCATTACACTACAGATGCATTTCAACACGTTAAACTATAAATGAAAAGGGGGTTAAATTCAAGAAACACACTGAGTTAATTGATTTGCAAACTAAAATTAGCACTGATATACTTAGAGTGTAAGGATTTGATACAGAAAATAACTGTTACAAATTAGTACTGGTTATTTTTTTAAAATTACTGAGCATGTATTATAGACTGATCGGTAAAAAAGTAGTAGTATTTAATCCGTACGTAGTACTCAAATTTATTTCTCTAGGAGGAAAACAGTTATGACTGTAAAAATTGGTATTAACGGTTTTGGTCGTATTGGTCGTTTGGCTTTCAAACGTATCCACGAACTAAACTCAGACGAAATTGAAGTTGCTGCTATTAATGATTTAACAACTCCTTCAATGCTTGCATACTTATTAAAATATGATTCAACACATGGTAAATTCCCAGGTGAAGTTACTTCAACTGATAACGGAATCGTTGTTGACGGTAAGGAAGTTCCAGTTTACGCTGAACGCAATGCCGCTGACCTACCATGGGTTAAAAATGATGGTGTTGACTTTGTACTAGAATGTACTGGTTTCTACACTTCAGAAGAAAAATCACAAGCTCACTTAGACGCTGGTGCAAAGCGTGTTCTAATCTCTGCACCTGCAGGTCAAATCAAGACTGTTGTTCCTGGTGTTAACTTGGATACTCTAACTGCTGACGACAAGATCGTTTCAGCTGGTTCATGTACTACAAGTAGTATCGCTCCTACAGCATACTTCTTAAACAAAGACTTTGGTATCAAAGTTGGTACTATGACTACTATCCACGCATTCACTTCAACTCAAGCTATCCTAGATGGCCCTCGTGGTAAGAAGTTCAGAAACAACCGTACTGCTTCAACTAACACTATTCCTCACTCAACTGGTGCTGCTAAGGCCCTAGGTCTTGTTGTTCCAGAACTTGACGGTAAGTTAAACGGTGTGGCTCAACGTGTTGGTATCGTTGACGGTTCATTAACTGAATTAACTGCTATCGTTGACAAGAAGAACGTTACTGCTGACGAAGTTAACGCTAAGATGAAAGAACACACTGAAGGTAACGAAGCATTTGGTTACAATGACGAACCAATCGTTTCAAGTGATATCATTGGTGATACTCACGGATCAGTATTTGATGCTACTCAAACTGATGTTACTACTTTTGGTGATGACCAACTTGTTAAGGTATGGTCATGGTACGATAACGAATGGGGCTTCACTTGCAACATGGTTCGTACTTTACTACACTTCGCTCAACTATAATATAAATTATAATTTAGCAAGGCATAAGGTGGAGGAGGCAATTGCCTCCTCCATTTTTTATAACAATTACTTTCTGCTTAAAAATTCTTTGAAATAAAGAAATAAATGAAGTATATTGAAATTGTTACATCAATTTTAAATAATTTTTGGGAGGTAATCTAGATTGGCTAAGACAGTTGTTTCTGATTTAGATTTAAAAGGCAAAAAAGTTTTAATGCGTGTCGACTTCAACGTTCCTATTAAAGACGGTGTTGTTGGTGACACAAGTCGTATCGTTGGTGCTATTCCAACAATCAAATACGTAATCGAACATGGTGGAAAGGCAGTTCTATTCTCTCACCTTGGTCGTATCAAGACTGAAGATGACAAGAAAGAACTATCATTACGTCCAGTTGCTGCAAAGCTTTCTGAACTAATTGACAAACCTGTTACTTTCGTTCCCGAAACTGAAGGTCCAAAGCTTGAAGAAGCTATCAACAACATGAATGATGGTGACATCGTTGTTGTTGAAAACACTCGTTTTGAAGATGTTGTAAATGGTGAAAACGTAAAACGTGAATCTGGTAACGATCCTAAGTTAGGTCAATACTGGGCTTCACTAGGTGATTGCTTCGTAAACGATGCATTCGGTACTGCTCACCGTGAACATGCTTCAAACGTTGGTATTGCACGTGCAATGGAAGCAGAAAACAAGCCAGTTGCCGCTGGTTTCCTAATGGAAAAAGAAATTAAGTTTATCGGTGGTGCCGTAAACAATCCTAAACGTCCATTTGTTGCCATCTTAGGTGGTGCAAAGGTTTCAGATAAGATTGGTGTTATCGATAACCTATTAGACAAAGCAGACCACATCATCATTGGTGGTGGTATGACTTACACATTCTACGCTGCTAAAGGCTTCACTATTGGTAACTCATTAGTTGAAAAGGACAAGATTGACACTGCTAAGGAAATCCTAGCAAAGGGTGGCGACAAGATCGTTCTACCTGTTGACTCAGTTGTTGCTCCAGAATTCAACAATGATGCACCTACTCAAGTAGTTGGTGAAAACATTCCTGATGGCCAAATGGCACTAGACATTGGTCCTAAGAGTATCGAACTATTCGAAAACGTTTTAAGAGACGCTAAGACTGTAGTTTGGAATGGACCTATGGGTGTATTTGAAATGAGTAACTTTGCTAAGGGTACTCTAGCTATTGGTAAGTTCTTAGGTGACTTAACTGACGCTACTACTGTTGTTGGTGGTGGTGACTCAACTGCTGCATGTAACGAACTAGGTGTAGCTGACAAGCTATCACACGTTTCAACCGGTGGTGGTGCTTCACTAGAATACATGGAAGGTAAGACTCTTCCAGGTATCGCCGCTATTACTGATAAATAAGAATAATATCTTTTTAAGATTCGATGTATAACATCGGGTCTTTTTTTTGTATAATAAAAGGAGTGAAATTTTTATTAAAACAGATGCGCAATTTGTTAATATCAATTGTTTAGTGATATCATTGATATATAGCGATTTTTAATAATCTGTTTAAAAGAATAGGAGGTAAAAAATGAGAACTCCTTTTATCGTTGGAAATTGGAAAATGAATTTAACATTACATGAAGTTGAAGAATTCTTAGATGCAGTCAAAGGAAACCTACCAGATCCTAAAGACGTTGAATGCGCAATTGCTGCATCATCAATTTACATGGATGTATTAACTAGATTTTGTAAAGAAGAAACAAATCTAAAAGCTGCCGCTCAAAACTGTTTCTATAAAGATTCAGGTGCATATACCGGTGAAGTAAGTCCGATGGCACTTGCCGATATGGGTGTTAATTACGTCATGTTAGGTCATTCAGAACGTCGCAAATACTTTGACGAAACCAATAAGATGATTAACAAAAAGGTTAAGGCCGTTTTAGCTAACAACATGGTGCCAATTATTTGTTGTGACGAAACAATGGCTAAGAGAAAGACATACGATGAAATGAACTGGGTGGTAAATCCAGTCATTGAAGCATTAAAGGGAATTTCAGAAGACGATGCTAAAAACGTTGTCATTGGTTATGAACCAAGTTGGGCAATCGGTACTGGAAAGTCAGCCAGTGGTGCTGAAATTCAAGAAGCATGTTTTCTAATTCGTGAAACATTAAAAGATTTATATGGTGATGACATCGCAAACCAAATCCGAATCGTTTACGGGGGAAGCGTTAACGCCAAAAATGTTTCAGAAATTATGAGTCAAGATGATGTTGATGGAGTCTTACCTGGAAAGAGTAGTTTAAAGGCCAAAGAATTCATCAAAATTGTCAATTACCAAAATAATTAACAGATTGAACAGTTTTTTATTGAAACTTGGTCTGTAAAATAATAAAATGAAGATAGCCTTGATTCCGAGGTAACAACTTTCATTAAGGAGAGAATAAAATGTCAATTATTTCAGATATTTATGCTCGAGAAGTACTAGATTCTCGTGGAAATCCTACAGTTGAAGTAGAACTATATACTGAAGCAGGTGCAATGGGACGCGGTATCGTTCCTTCAGGTGCATCTACTGGTGAACACGAAGCCGTTGAATTACGTGACGGTGATAAAAACCGTTTCATGGGTAAAGGTGTTACTAAGGCTGTTAACAACGTTAATAACATTATCGCTAAGGAAATCGTAGGTTACGATGTAACTGATCAAGTTGCTATTGATGAAGCTATGATTAAATTAGATGGTACTCCTAACAAAGGTAAGTTAGGTGCCAACGCTATTTTAGGTGTTTCATTAGCCGCTGCACGTGCTGCTGCTGACGAACTAGGTGTTCCTTTATACAACTACTTAGGTGGTTTCAATGGACACGTATTACCAACACCAATGATGAACGTTATCAATGGTGGTAAGCATGCCAACAACAAAGTTGACTTCCAAGAATTCATGATCATGCCTGTTGGTGCGGAAACTGTTAAAGAAGCCGTTCGTATGGGTTCAGAAACTTTCCACAACCTAAAAGCTATCTTGAACGAAAAGGGTTACTCAACTGCCGTAGGTGACGAAGGTGGTTTTGCTCCTGACTTGAAGAACAACGAAGAACCATTCGAAATCTTAGTAGAAGCTATCCAACGTGCTGGTTACAAGCCAGGTAAAGACGTTTCAATCGCCTTTGACTGTGCTGCTTCAGAATTCTACGATGCAGAAACTAAGAAGTACAACTTAGTAGGTGATGGTAAGTCATACTCTGCTGATGAATTTGTTACATTACTAGAACAATTAGTTGACAAGTACCCAATTATCTCAATCGAAGATCCATTGGATGAAAACGAATGGGCAGATTGGCAAATGGCTACTGAACGTCTAGGTAAGAAAGTTCAAATCGTTGGTGACGATTTATTCGTAACTAACACTGATTACCTACAAAAGGGTATTAAGATGGGTGTTGCTAACGCAATCCTTATCAAGCTAAACCAAATTGGTACTTTAACAGAAACTGTAAACGCTGTTGAAATGGCTAAAGAAGCTAACTACACAGCTATCATCTCACACCGTTCAGGTGAAACTGAAGATACTACAATTTCTGACTTAGTTGTTGCTCTAAACGCTGGTCAAATTAAGACTGGTTCAATGAGTCGTGGCGAACGTATCGCTAAGTACAACCAACTAATGAGAATTGAAGATCAATTAGCTTCAGTTGCAGAATACAAGGGTATTAACTCATTCTACAACCTAACTGAAGAAGCTCGTAACAACGTTATTAACAAATAATAACTAACTGTTACTAAAAAAAGCATTGAATTATTTCAATGCTTTTTTTGTACATAAAATTATATGGTATGATTGATATACCAATAAAAAGAAGGCGAACATATTGCAAAGTGATAATTTAAGACGATTTAAATCAGTGCTGTACGGTTTATTAATTGGACTGGCAGTCGGAATGGTGGTTAGTCTATTTCGAATATCGATTGAAGGACTATCGGATCAATTTTTAAAACTAGCGAAGCTAGCGCGAACTAATATATTCGTACTGATTACGTTAATCATCTTGAATTTGCTAATCGCATTTTTCGTATATTACTTAGTAAAACGAGATAAAAACATCAAGGGATCCGGGATTCCACAGGTCGAAGGTCAATTAAACGGTGAACTAGATTATTCATGGTTCTCTGTATTAAGCAAGAAGTTCATTGGTGGGGTGCTTGCCATTTCCAGTGGGCTATTTTTAGGCCGTGAAGGGCCTTCCATTCAATTGGGTGCTGCTACTGCTCAAGGACTAGCAGATACCTTTAAACAAACAAAACAAGCACGTAAAACGATTATCTCTGGTGGGGCAGCCGCGGGGTTATCCGCTGCTTTTAACGCTCCAATCGCCAGTACGTTGTTTGTGCTAGAAGAAATCTATCATAACTTTTCAACATCGGTCTGGTTAACTTCACTTTCAGCCGCAATTAGTGCGAACTTTGTTTCAACTGCGGTCTTTGGGAAAGTGCCGGTATTACACATGAGTTATTCACACGTGATTCCGCTACATATCTACCCATACTTAATCGGATTGGGAATCGTAATTGGAATCGGTGGATTAATTTATGAGTATGCGACACTTCACGTAAACGACTGGTACGCTAAGTTAGATTGGGTGCCCAACATTGTCTGGGTATTAATCCCATTTATCCTAGTCATTCCGTTTGAAATGTACTTACCCACAATCGTAGGTGGGGGAAGCACAATGGTATTAATGATTGCCAAGGTTGCACCAACGATTACGGTATTGCTATGGTTCTTGTTGATTCGTTTCGTAATGTCGATACTATCATATTCAACCGGCTTACCTGGTGGCATCTTCCTACCAATGCTTTCATTAGGAGCATTGATAGGGGCGATTTATTCAGAGGTTTTGATTCAATTAGGCGTATTACCACAAAGTTATTTTGTTAACTTCATCATCATTTCAATGAGTGGATTTTTCGCCTGTGTCGGAAAAGCACCATTTACCGCCATCTTATTGATTACCGAAATGGTTGGATCATTGCAAAACCTAATGTCATTAGCCTTTGTCACATTGGTGGCATACGAAGTTACCGACTTATTAGGTGGTAGTCCAATCTACAATGAAATGTTGCAAAAGATGTTGAGCCCGCAAAAGTTGTCAACAAGTGGACAACTAACCAACCTATATTTCTCAGTTCAATTGGGATCAGATATGGATGGTAAGGCTGTTAAATCAATCAATTGGCCAGATGGTTGTTTGATTAGTTCCATCAAACGAAATGAACAATACATTATCCCCGATGGAGATACAATCCTAAAGGCTGGGGATAACATTGAAATATCCACAAACTACGATAACCGTGGTTATGTATATACACATGTGGAAAAACTAACATTAGATAATTAAAATTTTGATTAATTGGCATGTTAGAAAGTATTATGATAAACTAAACAGTAAAGATAAAGTTAAAGATGAAACCTATGTATTTTAGGTAGGAGGCAACGAATTGTATAATTTCTTAATGAATATAATTTGGATTGACAGTGTATTAATTATCATCGCTGTCTTGATGCAACCAGCAAAGACTAACAACGATGCAATGTCTTCTTTAACCGGTGGTGCTGATGATTTGTTTGCCAACTCTAAGCCACGTGGTTTTGAAGCCTTTATGCAAAAAGTAACAGTTGTATTATTGATTATTTTCTTTGCATCAGCATTAGGATTAGTTTGGTTATCATCACACTAGTTGATAAGACTCCTGTAATTTTTACAGGAGCTTTTTTTATGTGAAACCGAAAAAACCGTTTAGGATAGACGGTATAAAAATGTTAGAATACTAGATATGAGTTATCGAATTTGATTTAAGATCGAAAATTTAAAACTTAAGGAGTAAATCGTGGAAGATAATAGTTTAAAACAAGAAATTCATGCTGTTCTTCAAAAGTTCCCAAATCGCGAATTTTCAGTAGAAGAACTAGCCGATGAATTAGGATACCATGGTGCAAATGCATTTAAACTAATTGTCCAATCATTAGCTGTTCTAGAACGTGAAAAGACAGTTATGGTTACTGAAACAGGCAATTTTAAGTTAAACGTGCAAGGTGAAACAATCGAAGGAACTTTTCATGCAAATCCAAAGGGGTTCGGATTTGTTAACTATGACGAAAACCTAGAAGATGCATTCATCGCACCTGACAACACACTACAAGCAATGAACGGTGATACTGTTCAAATTGAAATTGTAAGACGTGCCGACCAAAACTCTGGTAAAGGTCCAGAAGGTAAGGTTGTAAACATCGTTGAAAGAAACTACGAACAAGTAGTTGGTGAATTCACCCGTACTGACGACGATCATGGCTACGTTGGTCAAGTTAAGCTAAAAGAAAAGAAGCTTATTAACTACAAGTTTTACGTTACAGGTGTTGGTCTAAAACCTACACCAGGTGAAGTAATTACTGCCGAAATTACTGAATACCCAAATGCTGACCACCCAGACTACATGGTTGGTATCGCTAAGGAAGTAATCGGAAGCGTTGATGACCCAGGAATCGACATCCTACAAATCGTCTACGCTCACGATATTCCAGCTCAATTCCCAGAAGACGTATTGCAAGAAGCAGATGCGATTCCAGAAGAAATTAGTGAAGAAGAAAAGCAAGGTCGAGAAGACATTACTGATCAAACACTAGTTACTATTGATGGGGAATCATCAAAGGACTTGGATGACGCCGTTACTGTATGGAAATTACCAAATGGTAACTACCACTTAGGTGTTCACATCGCCGATGTTTCTCATTACGTAAAACCAGGTAGTCTTCTAGACGAAGAAGCATACAAGCGTGGTACTTCTGTTTACTTAACTGACAGAGTTATCCCAATGCTTCCAAGAAGATTATCAAACGGAATTTGTTCATTGAACGAAGGTGAACTTCGTCTATGTATGAGTTGTGATATGGAAATCAACCCAGCCGGAAACGTTGTTGACCATCGTATTCACCCAAGTGTGATGAGATCTAAGGCTCGAATGACTTACAAGGCTGTAAATGACATCCTAGAAGCACATGATGAAAACACTATGGAACGTTACAAAGACTTAGTTCCTATGTTTGAAGAAATGGGCGAACTACACAAGATTCTATACAAACAACGTCGCCGTCGTGGTGCCATTGACTTCGATGATAACGAATCAGAAATCATCGTTGATGAAACTGGTCACCCAATCGACATTAAGCTAAGAGTGCGTGGTACTGCTGAAAGAATGATCGAATCATTCATGTTAGCTGCCAACGAAACTGTTGCTGAACATTACTGTAAAGCACACGCACCATTCATCTACCGTGTTCACGAAACACCAGATGGAGAACGTGTGAAGAACTTCTTCGAATTCTTAACTGCATTCGGTGTAGAAGTTAAGGGTGATCCAGATCACTTGAAGCCAAAGGTATTACAAAACGTATTGAAGAAGGTTGCTGGTAAGCCAGAAGAACCTGCCGTATCAGTTATGATGCTTAGAAGTTTGAAGCAAGCTAGATATACTGACCAACCACTTGGTCACTTTGGTCTAGGTGCTGAATTCTACACTCATTTCACTTCTCCAATCAGAAGATACCCAGATACAACTGTTCACCGTTTAATTCACCACTACGAAGATAACGGTATCAATAAGGAATCAAAGGCCAAATACGCCGGATTACTTGAAGAAATTTCAGATCATTCATCAAAGGCAGAACGTCGCTCAATCGATGCAGAACGTGATACTGATGCAATGAAGAAGGCTGAATACATGGCAGACCACATCGGAGAAGAATTCGATGCAACTGTTAGTTCAGTGCTTAAGTTTGGTATGTTTATCGAACTTGAAAATACTGTTGAAGGATTAGTTCACATTAGTCGTATGAAAGATGACTACTATGAATACATTGAAAAGTACCTAGCACTTGTTGGTAGAAATACTCACCGTACCTACAGAATTGGTCAACCAGTTCGTGTTAAGGTGGTTAACGTCGACGTTGACCAAAGTGCTGTGGACTTTGATATTGTTAATCCAGAAGACACACCAATGTCTAAACTAAAACCTGAAAGTCACAGTAATGGTGCTCACGGTCGTGGTGGAAGAAACAACGGTGGTCGTCGTAACAATAACAGAAGAAACGACAACAAGAGTGGTAAGTTTGGTAGAAACAACAATAACCGCCATTCAAGAAACAACAACCGTAATGGTCGTAATCATTCCAATTCAAAACATTAATTGGTTGAGAGGTGATTGATAATGGTTAAGAAGAAACCAACTAATAAAGACGATAACTTGGTTGCGCAAAATCGCAAAGCTCGTCATGATTACCGCGTTTTACAAACTTATGAAGCAGGGATTGCATTGACCGGGACTGAAATCAAGTCCGTTCGTGCAAGTCGTGTCAATCTAAAGGATGGGTTCGCCCAAATTAGAGATGGCCAAGCTACATTGATGAATGTTCACATTAGTGAATATGAACAAGGTAATCAGTTTAATCATGATCCACTTAGAAATCGTAAGTTGCTTTTACACAAGCAAGAAATCAAGCGACTAGCAAAGGAAACAGACAAAAAGGGAGTTACAATCGTTCCCTTGAAGATGTACCTTAAGAAAGGTTTTGCTAAGGTCTTGATTGGTGTTGCCGAAGGTAAGCATGAATACGATAAACGTGAAACAATGAAGAAACGTGATCAAGAACGTGAAATCTCACGTGTATTAAAACACTACTAAAAAAGCGTCCCGGAATGGGGCGCTTTTTTGCGATGTGAATTTATTGTATATATGATAAAATTATATATAGAGGTGTTATAAATGAAACCTTTTATTCACAATGACTGGTGGGATGTATTAAAGCCAGAATTTGAAAAAGAGTATTACCAAGATTTACGCAAATTTTTAGTTGAAGAATATGAAAATCATGAAATCCATCCAAACGCTAATCAAATCTATGAAGCATTTGAATGGACACCATTCTCAAAAGTAAAAGTAGTTATTTTAGGCCAAGATCCATACCATGAACCCAATCAAGCACATGGTTTGAGTTTCTCAGTCCTACCAGGAGTGAAGGTGCCACCTTCGCTTCGAAATATTTACAAGGAATTAGAAAGTGATTTAGGCATCAAACCGGTTAATCATGGCTACCTTGAAAAGTGGGCCAAACAAGGTGTTCTATTATTGAACTCAGTATTGACCGTAAGAGATGGAATTGCATTTTCCCACAAATCAAAGGGATGGGAGAAATTAACCGATACTGCAATTGAAAAGTTATCACAACGTCCTGAACCAGTCGTATTTATCCTTTGGGGGAGAGCGGCTAGAGACAAGGTGAAGTTGATTAATACCAAGACCAATATTGTGATTGAATCAGCTCATCCAAGTCCATTGTCAGCACACCGTGGTTTCTTCGGATCCAAACCATTTTCAAAGACTAATATTGCCCTAGAATCATTGGGCGAAAAGCCAATTGATTGGCAACTACCAGAACACGTTACAATCCATTAGGAGGAAGAAATATGAGTTTACTAGATGAATTAAAAGAAAAGATTAGTGGTTTAAACAAGAAAATCGTTTTCCCAGAAGGCGACGACATTAGAATTATCGAAGCAGCTAGTCGTTTAGCTGACGAAAACCTAATCCACCCAGTACTATTAGGTGACCCAGCAGAAATCAAACAAAACGCCGGTGACTTCAACCTATCAAACGTTGAAATTGTCGACATTAACAACTACCCAGAAAAAGACTTCGAAGAAATGCTAGATGCATTAGAAGAACGTCGTAACGGTAAGAACACCCGTGAACAATTAGCTGAATGGCTAAAGGATGCTAACTACTTCGGTACTATGTTAGTTTACATGGACAAGGCTGACGGAATGGTATCAGGTGCAGCTCATGCTACCGGTGATACTGTTAGACCTGCTCTTCAAATCATCAAGACCCAAGAAGGCATGCGTCGTATCTCAGGTTCATTCTTGATGCAAAAGGGTGACACTAGATACATCTTTGCCGACTGTGCTATTAACATCGAACTAGATGCTAAAGGCATGGTTGAAGTAGCTAAGCAAAGTGTTATCACTGCTAAACAATTCAACATCGATCCAAAGGTTGCCTTTCTAAGTTTCTCAACTAAGGGATCAGCTAAGGGTGACATGGTAACCAAGGTGCAAGAAGCAGCTGCAATGGCCAAAGACGAACTAGACGTTCCTTCAGATGGTGAACTACAATTTGATGCCGCACTAGTACCAGAAGTTGCTAACAAGAAAGCACCTGGTTCAGAAGTTGCTGGACAAGCTAACGTTTTCGTATTCCCTGAACTACAATCAGGAAACATTGGTTACAAGATTGCTCAACGTCTAGGTGGCTTTGAAGCATTTGGTCCACTACTACAAGGTTTGGCAAAACCAGTTTCAGATCTTTCACGTGGATGTATCGCAGAAGATGTTTACAACGTTGCAATCATTAACGCAATCCAATCTCTATAAGCAAAAGGAGGGATGATTCTTGGTTAAAGTTAACGTAGAATCACCTGATGAAACAAAACAATATGGTGAACAATTGGCACCATTATTAAAGGCTAAAGACGTCATCTTGTTGGATGGTGACCTAGGTGCGGGTAAGACAACTTTCACCAAGGGATTAGCTAAGGGCTTGGGTATTAAACGTAATATCAAGAGTCCGACATTTACCATTATCCGTGAGTATCAAGGTGGCAGATTGCCACTTTACCACATGGATATCTATCGTTTAGACGATGGTAGCGGGGATGAACTAGGACTAGAAGAATACTTCAACGGTGACGGTGTTAACGTTATCGAATGGTCCGAATTCATTGCCGATGAACTACCTGACGATTACTTGAAGATTGTTTTCCGTCGTGATGATGAAAAGGGTGAAGACTTTAGAACCATTTCATTTGAACCAAGCGGCAAACGCTTTGAAGACATCGTTAAGCAAATTTTTCCACAGGTGGAAAAATAGCGATGTGTAATTTAGAGGTGCGTTGTGCACAACCAGACGATGCAGATAAGTTAATCGAATTGATTGCACAATTAAAACAAGAATCAGACCAATACACGATTGATCCAAATATTGGGAATTTATCCGTTGATGATCAAGCTCAACAAATAATGCTGGATAATCAAACCCGTAGTTTTATCATTGGTTTAGCATTTTTGGATGATCAACCGGTAGGGATGATTCAGGTCCAAGAACTACAAGATTCCGGAATCGGTGAGCTTGGCATTGCCGTCTTAAATCAATATAGTCACCAAGGAATTGGTGGCCAGTTAATGGATTTTGTAATTGATTGGGCAACCTATGACAGTAACTTATCCACATTGGCACTGGTTGTGAAAAAGACCAACGAACACGCAATTCACTTATACGCAAAAAGTGGATTTACCGTCGTAAAGAAAAGGGTAATTAATGCACTTGGAAGTGTATTATCCACACAAGAAATGCAATATAACCTAAAAAAATAAGCACCCAGTTGGATGCTTATTTTTTTACCTTGATGAATGACTTGATCACGTCATCATCAAAGTGTTCTTGTTGATAAATTAAAATATTAGCGCAAGCTAAGCTATCATCTAACGCATTATGATGATGGTGAAGTCTGATTCCTAAGTTCGCACAAACCGTATTTAGCTTGTGATTCTTAAACTCTGGGAAAAGATACTTACAAGTCTTAACCGTATCTAATGTTTTATAAATTGGAACGGTTAGTCCATAACGCATTAAGGTACGTGCCAATACACTATTATCAAATGAGTTGTTGTGGGCAATTACTAATTGATCCTTGGTAAAAAATTGCTTGATTACCGGCCAGATTTCAGGGAAGGTAGGCGCGTCAGCAACATCGCTTTCGTGGATACCATGAATATCGACGTTTCGATAATTAAAGTCGGTTTCAGGATTAATTAGAGTATAGAATTCATCAACAACCTTGTTATCGCGGACAACGGTTAATGCTAATGAACAGGCACTAGCTCGTTGATTATTGGCAGTTTCAAAATCAATTGCAACGAAGTTCATTAATAACGTCCTTTCGTTTTATTCTTTCAACATTATAACATGGTCTTACTATGTGATATCGTGGTAAAATTAAAAATGTAGTAAACGGTTTAATCGGATTAAATAGTAAGAATAAGTAACTTATCTCCGTTAAAACCATATAAATTATGATAATTAAGGAAAATGATTAAAATGGAAAAAATTAAGCTTTTAAAAAATGAACCATTATCAAAATATACATTCACAGAAACTGGTGGGCCTGCTGACTTGGTTGCCTTTCCTAAAAATACAGACGAAGTCAGAGAATTACTATCAATGGCAAAACGTGATGATCTACCAATCACCATTTTAGGAAATGCCAGTAATTTAATCATCAAGGATGGTGGAATTAGGGGATTAGTCATCATCTTAACTGAGATGAATGAAATTACATCTCACGATGATTTAGTAATTGCTCAAGCGGGTGCTAGATACATCGATACTACCATTGTTGCCCAACAACACGGTTTAACTGGGATGGAATTTGCTGCCGGAATTCCGGGTAGTATCGGAGGAGCAGTCTTCATGAATGCTGGTGCATACGGTGGCGAAACCGCCGAAGTGATTGAATCAGTCACTGTTTTAACACCAGAAAATGAAATCAAGACACTATCAAATAGTGAATTAGATTTTGGTTACAGACATAGCGCTGTGCAAGACCAAGACGACATCGTTTTGGAAGCAACATTTAAGTTATCCACTGGGGATAAAGATGAAATCCAAGCAGAAATGGATCGTTTAAATGCATTACGTGAATCAAAACAACCACTTGATCTACCATCTTGTGGAAGTGTATTCAAGAGACCAGAGGGTTACTTTGCTGGTAAGTTAATTCACGATGCCGGTCTTCAAGGATACCAATCAGGGGGTGCCCAAGTATCTAAGAAACATGCTGGGTTCATTGTGAACATTGATAACGCCACTGCTACCGATTACTTAGACGTAATCAAGCATGTGCAAGAAACTGTTTACGCTAAAAACAAAGTACATCTAGAAACGGAAGTAAGAATTATCGGACAAGACAAATAGGGGGATAATCCATGCAGCTTATTGAAATTATTTTATTTTTAACGTTACTACTGCTTCTATCAACAATTATTAATCACTATGTTAAGGCCATTCCGGTTAGTTTAATCCAGGTCGTTTTCGGATGTGGATTAGCTTTGATTGGTAACTTCAGCATTAACCTAAGTACAGACTGGTTTTTACTATTATTCATTGCACCGTTGCTATTTAACGACGGGCGTCGTTTTCCCAAGGATGAACTTTGGGAATTGAGATGGCCCATCTTCGCAAACGCAATCATCTTAGTATTTATCACTATGTTCTTTGGTGGTTTGTTAATTTATAAATTAATTCCATCAATGCCACTTCCAGTGGCATTCTCATTAGCTGCAATTTTATCACCAACTGATCCAATTGCCGTTGAATCAATCGCCAAAAAGGTGCGCTTGCCAAAGAACATTTTGCACTTGGTAAACGGGGAAAGTTTAATCAATGATGCCAGTGGTTTGATTGGTTTTAAGTATGCCATTGCCGCAACTGTTTATGGTGCCTTTTCATTAAAAAATGCCGTAGGGGACTTCTTCTACATCAGTATTGTTGGTGCCATCATTGGGGTAGTTACAATGCTAGTTATCTCATTGGTACGTAAATGGTTATACAAGAACGGTTTAACGAACTTAGTATTTAACGTAGTTCTACAAATTGTTTCACCATTCGTGATCTACATGTTATCTGAAAATGTTTTCCACGCTTCAGGGGTAATTGCGGTTGTAACAGCCGGAATTGTGTACCATGTGAATAACACATCCACTCAATCATCATCAGCTGAGTTACAACTAATTAGTGAACAAGCTTGGAACATTATCGTTTACCTACTAAACGGAATCGTGTTCTTGATTCTAGGAATTGAACTACCATTTGCGATGGAAGCCGTTATTAACGACATGAAGTTTAATACATTCCAATCAATTGGTTACGCCGTTGTAACATGGTTGATTATTCTAATCATTCGAATTGTGTGGATTATTCTATACGAAATCTGTCACAACCTAATTACCACTAAGAAGGTTGGACCAATCGATATCAGAACTGCAAACATTGTTGGGTTCTCAGGTGTTCGTGGTGCCATTACTATGGCCGGGATTCTTTCGATTCCATTGATTACCGTGCAAAACGAGGCATTCCCTGATCGTGAATTGGTACTATTCATCGCATCAATCGTCATCGTTTTAAGTCTACTAGCTGCGGTAATTGTGTTGCCATTAATTTCTAAAAACGATCCGGTCGTTTCTTACAACAATGATAACCATTGGAGTGAAGAAAAGGCGCGTATCTACGTTCTAAACTACGTGATTGATGACATCAAACAAATGGACCGTCCTGATAAACACATTTGCAATATTTTAATCGATCAATGTGAATTGATGATTAGACAACTATCTTCAATCAAACCAGATGAGTTAGAAAAGAGTATTCGTTCATTGGCTGTTGAATATGAACACCAAGCGGTTAAGAAATTAGTCGCAGACAAGATTGTTACTAGCAAGGAAGCCAATGCGATTAACTATCAAATTAACCATCGTGAATTGAAGAACCTAGTTGCATTTAATGATTTCAACTTAAAACTAGAATTCATGTCAGCCGTTCAAACAACCAAGTTATGGCTATTCAAACAACGTTCTGACAAGGAACAAAAACTAAAGATTCAAAAAGCTTTGATTATGGTTAATGACTATACCGTTCAAAAGCTAAAAGAACATGGTGATTCAAAAGTAATTAATTCCATTGTGGATGAATACACCAACCTTAGTTTAGCTTTAAGAACTCGTTCATTGGATTACGAAAAGTACTACCGTATCGCTAAGGAACGCGAACTAGAAGCTTACCGTAAAGGAATTCAAGAATTATTGATCAACGATAAGATTAGCTTAAAACTTGCTTCTAAATTAAGACAAGAAGTTAACTACGTTGAAAATAACGAATTAAGCACAGACTAAAAAAAAGACAGCCAATAAAGGCTGTCTTTTTATTATTCTTTTGAATCTTTCACATCTTTTAGGATTAGGTATAAAATCCAGTAGATAAAGCATTGAACAACTGTCATGATGAAGACAAATACTAACATTTTTAATGTCCACATCTCAGTTAATTGTTTGATCACCAAACGAGGTGAGAATAACAAGTAGATGGTGTGGAATCTAAGGAATCTACCAACGTAAATTCCGATTGATGAAACAACGTTTAAAGCAAAGATTAGCAATACTTTTGCCACTTTGGAATGAATTGAGAAGAATGCGAAGCAACGGTTTACGATTTGGAATAATCCGTAGAAACCAAGCATTGAGCATCCTAAAGCACTAATCATTAAGAATGAGTAGTTCATCCACATGTGAGCAGATAATCTTAGTAGTCCGTTTGTTCCATAGGGTTGAAGTAGTGATAAGTGGAATAGATCGGTCAATAGGTAGGGTGCATTTGGATAAAATATTAACCAAAGTGCAAAGATTGGCCAAAAAATCCATGACTTTTCAACGTACTTATTTGTTAGTTCCAAACTCAGTTCAATGGGGATGTAACCCAAGAAGGTGTTTAATACTAAAAATTCAAACGGTGGCTTTGCGACTACGAATAAAAATATTATCCACAAAATGAAAAATAGGCGTACTTGCCAACGTGCGTTTTTAAACATGATTTGGACCCCTCAAAATATTATTAACCCTATTTTAACCCTTAAATGGCAAATATTGAATGATTATTACTTAAAAATTCTATCAAAAATGATAATGCTAAAAATAAACGAAAATGAGTGATATAATATAAAATATGAATGAAATTATGGAGGAATAGGTATGGGGATAAATTGGAGTAACATCTTAACACTAAGTAACCTTTTAGATATCTTAGTTGTTTGGTTCATTATCTACGAGGTAATTATCTTACTTAAGGGCACAAAAGCTGTCCAATTATTCCGTGGTGTTTTAGTAATTGCCATCGTGAAAATTATCAGTGTAATCTTCGGATTCACAACTGTATCATACTTAACTGACCAAGTTATTAACTGGGGAGTTATCGCGATTATTGTTATTTTCCAACCTGAAATCAGACGTGGCCTAGAACATTTAGGTCGTGGCTCAATTATTAAACACGCACAAAACCAAAACGTTGAAAATGAAAAGATGATTTTGGAACTTGATAAAGCCATCCAATATATGTCCAAGCGTAGAATTGGTGCTTTAATGACTATTCAAATGGATACCGGATTGGAAGACTACATCGAAACTGGAATTAAGCTAGATGCTGATATTACCGGTGAACTTTTGATTAATACATTTATTCCAAACACACCATTACATGATGGTGCAGTTATCATCAGTAATAATCGTGTTGCCGTGGCAGCTGCATACCTACCATTGTCACAAAGTAACCTAATTCCAAAGGAATTGGGAACTAGACACCGTGCAGCCGTTGGTATATCTGAAGTAACTGATGCTTTAACAATTGTTATCTCTGAAGAAACAGGGGAAGTATCAATTACCAAGAACAACGAGTTATTACGTGGAATGAATAAGGACGACTATATGAAGTTCTTACGTGATCAATTGATTACTAAGCAAGATTCAATGAATAAAAACTTATTTACAACCATCTTTAATTGGTTCGACAAGATCAAGCAATCAACAGGGGGGCAAAAGTAATGAAGAAGTTTAATAGCCCATGGTACCTAAGATTATTGGCATTGATTTTTGCCATCTTATTATTTGCTTATGTTAACCAGTCAAAACTTTTTGGTTCAGGCAGTAACTATGGTAGCTCTGAAGACATTACTCAATTGACTTCTAACAAGTCAGCCAATATCTCAGTGCCACTACAATTAAATGTCGATAACAGCAAGTATTTTGTTACCGGATATCCTGAAAAGGTATCAGTTAAGATTGTAGGACCTACAGCGTTAGTTACTACCACAGTCAACACACAAAACTTTAAGGTGTATGCTGATCTTTCCAGACTAGGCGTTGGAACTCATAAGGTTCGTTTATATCAAGATGGCTTAAACAACGAATTAAGATACTACATCAACCCGAGTTATATCTACGTTAATATTCAACCTAGAAAGACAGTGGAATTCCCAGTCAAAGCCGAATACGAATCAGCTAACATTGCTGATGGTTATTCAGCTGGCAAACCAGTTCTTGGTACCAACAAGGTGAAGGTGACTGGAGCAGCCAACGAAATTGCTAAGATTAAGCAAGTTGTTGCTAAGCTAAGCATTCCACAAAACACCAAGAAATCAATGAGCTCTTCAGCTGTTTTAGAAGCATTAGACTCAAAGGGTAGAATTGTTAACGTCATCTTGACGCCATCAACAACATCTGTTAACTTGCCAATTAGTAGTGGAAATAATAAAAACGTTCCACTAAAATTAAAGGTTGAAAATGGCTCAAGTAATCAAAAATACGAACTAACATCAGACACTGATAAGGTGAAGGTTTTTGGAACGAAAAAAGAGCTAGAATCAATTGATAAAGTAGTCGCTTATGTTGATGTTTCTGGAATTACATCAAAGAAAGTGATTAATGTGGAACTAGATAAGAATCTAAATAACGTTACTGGTTTCGATCCTGAAAACATCAAAGTAACAGTTATTCCACAATAGATTTTAAAGAATCGAATGATGAATGGAGATAAAATTATGAAGTATTTTGGAACAGACGGAGTTAGAGGGGTAGCTAACAAAGATTTAAGCCCTGAACTAGCTTTCAAATGTGGACGTGCCGGTGGTTACATTTTAACCAAGCACAGCCAAGCTGAAGGACAACCCCAAGTATTAGTTGCTAGAGATACAAGAATTTCTGGTCAAATGTTAGAAAGTGCTTTAATTGCCGGATTGCTATCAGTCGGAATTGAAGTTCTTCAACTAGGTGTCGTTACAACTCCAGGTGTTGCTTACCTTGTTAGAACTCAAGGAGCAGCTGCCGGTGTTATGATTACCGCTTCACATAATCCAGCTGAATACAATGGTATCAAGTTCTTTGGTTCAGATGGTTACAAGCTATCAGATGAATTAGAAGAAGAAATCGAAGCAATTCTAGAAGCTGACCAAGATGATTTACCACGTCCATCAGCTAAGGGTCTAGGTAGTGTTGATGATTACTCAGAAGGTAGTCAAAAATACATTCGTTTCCTAGAACAAACTGTTCCTGATGACTTATCAGGTATGAAGATTTGCGTTGATTCAGCAAACGGTGCAACAAGTAACCTAGTTTCACGTTTATACGCTGACTTAGGTATCGAATTTGAAACCATGGCAACTATGCCAAATGGAATTAACATTAACGACCAAGTTGGTTCAACTCACCCAGAACAACTACAAAAGATGGTTGTAGAACAAGGTGCTGAAATTGGATTAGCATTTGATGGTGACGGTGACCGTTGTTTAGCTGTTGATGAAAACGGTGAACTAGTTGATGGTGACAAGATTATGTACATTTGTGGTAAGTACATGTCAGATCACGGTCGTCTAAAACAAGATACTGTGGTAACTACTGTTATGAGTAACCTAGGTATGTACAAGGCAATGGAAGCAAATGGTATGCATAACGTTCAAACCAAGGTTGGTGACAGATATGTTGTTGAAGAAATGAACAAATCTGGTTACAACCTAGGTGGAGAACAATCAGGACATATCGTCTTCCTAGATTTCAACACTACCGGCGATGGACTACTAACCAGTTTACAATTACTACATGTAATGAAGGACACTGGTAAGAAATTATCAGAACTTGCTGGTGAAGTAACTAAGTACCCACAACAACTAATCAACGTTAAGGTTAGCGATAAAGATGGTGCCCAAGCTGATGATCAAGTGAAGGCAGTTATCGCTGAAGTTGAAAAAGAAATGAACGGTGATGGTCGTGTCCTGGTTCGTCCTAGTGGTACTGAACCACTTCTACGTGTGATGGCAGAAGCCCCAACACAAGAATTAGTAGATGGCTACACTAAACGTATTGCAGACGTTGTTCAAGAACGTTTTGGAATTGAATAAAAAATTAAAAGCAATCTAATTAGATTGCTTTTTTTATTGCCATTTTTCACCGTAAATTTGTCCATACCAATTTTTTAAATGGTATAAAATGAGTCGAATTTAATCTTAATTTTTGTTTCTATTACGCTTATTGATACCAACATGACGCAATTTTTTGAATTTTTTTCATAAACTATACCAATTTGATATTTATCGATTGACATTGATAATTAAAACTTGTAATCTAGAATATGTCGAAAATGATAAAAAAGATATAAATTTATTTAAAACAATTAATAAATATAGAGTGAAAGGAAAATATAATATGTGTGGAATTGTTGGTGTAACAGGGAACAAAAATGCCGTTGATATTTTAGTTAATGGTTTACAAAAACTAGAATACCGTGGCTATGATTCTGCTGGATTATACGTAAACGATGAAGGTAAGAAGGATTACCTTGTAAAGAGAACCGGTGCGATTAGTAATCTAAGAGACGCCGTAAATGATATGAAGATTAACGGAAGTGCAGGAATTGCGCATACCAGATGGGCTACTCACGGGGGAGTAACTGTCGAAAACGCACATCCTCACTTCTCACAAGACAAGAGATTCTACCTAGTTCACAATGGTGTTATCGAAAACTACCGTGATTTAAAGGAAAAATACTTAAGTGATGTTGAATTCACTTCACAAACTGATACAGAAGTTGTTGTTCAACTAGTTGATCACTTCGCTGTAACTGAAAACCTAAATGCTAAAGAAGCATTTAAGAAGACTCTATCACTATTAAAGGGTGCTTCATACGCATTCCAATTAATGGATAGAGAAGAACCAGACACTATCTACGTTGCTAAGAACAAGAGTCCGCTATTAATCGGTCTAGGGGAAGACTGCAACGTTGTATGTTCAGATTCTCTAGCAATGCTAAATGTTACTCATGACTTTCTAGAATTGGATGACGGTGACTTTGTGACTGTTAAACCAGATTCAGTAACTATCGAAAACAAAGATGGTGAAGTCGTAACCGATAGACAACCATTCCATGTTGATATCGATGCTAGTGACACTGACAAGGGTACTTACCCATACTACATGCTAAAAGAAATTGACGAACAACCAAACGTTATGAGAAAACTTTCAGCTGAATACCTAAACGAAAACGGTGATCCAGTAATCGAAGACGACCTATTAGATTCAATTAAAGAATCAGACCGTCTATACATCATTGCTGCTGGTACTAGTTACCATGCCGGCTTAGTTGGTAAAGAATTATTTGAAAAATTGGCACAAGTACCAACTGAAGTTCATGTTTCTTCAGAATTTGCTTACAACATGCCACTACTTTCAAAGAAACCATTCTTTATCTTCCTAAGTCAAAGTGGTGAAACAGCTGATAGTCGTGAAGTATTAGTTAACCTAAACCAATTAGGCTACAAGAGTTTAACAATTACAAACGTTGCTAACTCAACACTTTCACGTGAATCAAACTACACATTGCTACTACATGCTGGTCCAGAAATCTCAGTTGCATCAACTAAGGCTTACACAGCACAAATTACTGTTGAAGCAATCCTAGCTAAGGCTTTAGGTGAATCATCAGAAATTAAGGCTGCTAAGGACTTTAACTTGAAACAACAATTAGGTTTCGTTGCCACAGGTATGCAATCAATTGTTGACGAAAAAGAAATGATTAACGAAATTTCTAAGAAGTACTTCGTTAATGCTAACCGTGCATTCTACATTGGTAGAGGAATTGACTACTTCGTTTCACTAGAATCATCATTGAAACTAAAGGAAATTTCATACATTCTAGCTGAAGGTTTCGCTTCAGGAGAATTGAAACACGGAACCATTGCGTTGATTGAAGAAAACACACCAGTTGTTGGTATCATTACTCAATCAAACACTGCTGGTTTAACTAGAAGTAACCTAGAAGAAACTATGGCTCGTGGTGCTAAGGCAATTACCATTGCTACTGAATCACTTGCTAAGGATAACGATGACATCGTTATTCCAGACGTTGATCAACTATTAACACCACTATTGAGTGTTATTCCTGCTCAACTATTGGCTTACTACACTAGTTTGAACAAGGGATTAGATGTTGACCATCCAAGAAACCTTGCTAAGAGTGTTACTGTTCAATAATTTAATAACCAAAAGGGTGCCTTTGGCACTCTTTTTTATTTGATGAAAATTAAAAAGAGACTAATTTTTCTTATAAGATTTTATAAAAATTTACTGTGACATGTTATAATCATTAACTGGGAGTGTTTTTGATGAAATTTACTAAGAAAACAAAAAACAATTCGAATAAACAAGCTAAGGCGGACAAGACTTTTAATAAGTTTAAGGAACAACAAAACCGTCTTAGTGCCAGCCGTAGAGGCGTAAAGAGATAAGAGAGAATAAAAAGATTTTTAATGGAGAGAGAATAATTATGAGAAGAAAACCGATCGTCAAATCATTGCTGTATGTCCTGAGTGCCAGTGCCGTTATTTCAGCAGGACATGTTTATGTTTCACATGCGGATGATTTAGACAATGGTGCAAATAATACTGCCACTGCAGCTACTGTTACCACAAACGTTACGAATGCTTCAACCAATAACATTTTGGGATCACAGTTAACTGCTGACAACTTTATTTCAACAATTTCACCAATTGCTCAATCTATTGCAAAAAGCAATAATCTATATGCTTCAACAATGGTTGCTCAAGCAGCGCTAGAAAGTGGTTATGGAACTAGTTACTTAACGCAAATTGCTAACAACTTGTTTGGTATTAAATCATTTGATGGTACCGGTGTTAAGCTAAAGACTTCGGAATATAATTCCAAGGGCCAAGCATATAGCACTGACGCATACTTTAAGAGCTATAACAGTGTGATAGACAGTCTTCAAGGCTACGCCACTTTTCTAACTGTTAATTCACGTTATGCCAACGTATTTAAGTCACAATCTAAGGACGGATTCGAAGCAGCAAACAACATCCAAAAAGATGGTTATGCAACCGATCCAAGTTATGCTACTAAGTTAACTAATATCATTAATACTTATAACCTAACTGCCTTAGACGGTAATACAACATCAACTACTACTAATACCAATAACAATACAAGTACGCCAAGTACTCCAAGCACGCCAAATACAAATAGTAGTAGCAACACGACAAACATAAACACAAATAGTAGTAGTAACACGACAAACACAAATAATACTACTAACACTCAACCCACAACTACAAAGCCTGAGAAGACACTAGCGACTGCTACTTATACATATGGTAATCCGCTAGAAACTTTCCAATTATCATCTAAGTTTGCAAATTACAACTTATACACTCACGTTAAAGATACTACTGATAATAATGAGACTGGCAATTGGCCTAGTCATCTAAAAGCAGGAAGTAACGTATACGTCGATTGTTTAGCGGTGCGTACCTACAAGGGTGCAAGTACTACTTGGTATAGAATCAAGACTAGCAAGCACGCCAAGAGTTATTGGGTAAGTGCTAAGGCCATTGATTTTCCAACCATTCACGTTAAAGATTACAATGGTAAGGCCAAACTAAGTCACGGAAACCGTGGACTATACAGCAATGCTTTCAATTCTCAAACATTAGCTAAATCACTAGGTTCATCCAATAGTTATAAGGATCAAACATTTAACGTAAACCAAATTGCTACCTACACTTATCACGGTAAGGAAAACACTTGGTACCGTATCAATGTTTCCAACCTAGGGGATGTTTGGATAAACAAGACAGGTGTTACTTACACCAAGGCCGAAAAGAAGAAAGTTACTAAAAAGAAGGCTAAGAAGGTTGCAAAAAAGAAGACAACCACTAAGTCATCAGTTTATGCAAAAGCATCAGGACATGCATATTTGAATAATTACGGTAAGTTTGCTCTATACAACCACATTCCTGGTACCTCTAAGCATGTTCAAAAGACCGCTTGGTCACAAGTGAAGGTGCCAAAAGATTATAAGGTTGGCGTTAATTTAAAGGGAATTAGAACTGAGTACAACACTACTTGGTATCGTATCGTTTTAAATCATAAGAATTATTGGATTTCTGCCAAATCACTACTTTTTTATTAATTTGATATAATTGGTAGTTAGTTTTATAATGATTAAATCGAAATAAAATATAGGAAGTATTAAGAATGACTGAAGATTATAAGATTAAGGTTCAAAACGTAACTAAAGAGTACGATTTGTTCAAAACACAAGCTGATAAATTAAAATCATTTTTCTCCATTAAGACTGATGTTCCTCATTTCTGGTCACTAATGGGAGTATCTTTTGAAGTTAAACCAGGTGAAGCACTTGGTTTAATTGGTGTTAACGGTTCAGGTAAATCAACTATTTCTAACATTATTTCTGGAATTATTCCTCAAACAACTGGTTATGTTGATGTAAAGGGTGACACTTCAATCGTTGCTATTAGTGCAGGTCTAAGAAAGAACCTAACTGGTAGAGAAAACATTAGATTGAAGTCATTGATGCAAGGTTTAACTAACGAAGAAATCGATGCATTAATGGACGACATCGTTTCATTTGCTGATATTGGTGACTTTGTGGACCAACCGGTTAAGAGTTACTCATCAGGTATGAAATCACGTCTAGGATTCTCAATCGCCGTACACATTAACCCTGACATCTTGATCATTGATGAAGCATTATCTGTTGGGGATGATACTTTCTACCAAAAGTGTGTGGACAAGATTGCTGACTTTAAAGAACAAGGTAAGACTATTATCTTCGTTTCTCACTCACTAAAACAAATTGAATTCTTATGTGACCGTGTTGCTTGGATTAACTACGGTAAGCTAAGAATGATTGGTGAAACTCAAGAAGTAACTACTAAGTACCGTGAGTTTATTGAATGGTTCAAGAAGCTATCTAAGAAAGATAAGGCTAAATTTGAAGCAGAACAAAAACAAATTCAAAAAGACTTTGATATCGATGAATACCAAAGACAAGTTACTGAAGAAGAACAAGCACAACATCCAGACGATAAGCATGTTGCCGCTAAGGTTAAGAAGCGTTTCTACGGTTCAGTAATTAGTGAAAAGATGCCTAAGACATCAGTTCTATTTACTTGGTTAGTAACTATCGCTACTTTATTCTTCTGCTTAGTTAACGTTTCAGGACATCCACTAAGCCACATCATTGAACACCCAGCATCAATCGTAAAACCAACTAAGAAGTTAGTATTACCTAAGGGTGTTGCTAAAGATAACAAGAAGACTACAAAGAAACATCATAAAAAGACCGCTACTGAAAAGAAGACATCATCAGTAAAGGCAACTATTAAATAATCAAAAAAATCCGTTTTCTTTGAACGGATTTTTTTTGCGAGGGGAGATTAAATTAAGATGGCTAAAGAAATGAAGAGTCATGAAACATTGGATTTAATTGAACAAATTACTAGATTAGATGGTACCAAGTACATGGAAATTAGTAACATGGTTCAAAACGGGAGAGCTGAACTAGCTGCAGAACGAGGATTCATTAAGGAAGTTCGAATCCTGCAACTAAACATTCCGCATTCAGAACACGTTATTAATTACGAAAACTACATTAATGAAAATTTTGAAATGCCTGATGAAAGCATGGATCATTTTGAAGAATGGACCAAGACACCAGAAATGGAAAAAGAAGTGGCCATGATTCTAAAAGAAAATCACGTTGGATAACAAAAAAAGGAAGTCATCGGTAGGTTGATGACTTCCTTTTATAATATGTGTCCACTTCTAATGCTGCGAAAAAATAATAGCTAAATAACGAGCAACATTTAGTGGGATGACTTGAATATGTACTATTTATTATAAATGATGATATTTAGTATGACAATAAAAAATTTGAAAAAAATTAAAAAAGTACGACATTTGTCGTGTTATTATTAAACCAATTCGATATCACTTATCGACGATAGGATTAGGTATATTAACAACGGGAGAGTATTATTCATGAAAACAATTATTAAGGAAATATTATTAAATATCGCATTATACATCTTTCCACTCATTTTTATTATTAGTGGAATCAGTGGATCAAATGTAATGTATGTTGTTGGATTTATCCTAGCTGGAATTATTAGCGTTCTAATGGTGCTTATGTACACAACATACATATTTACCCATAAAAAAGGAGAAAGGGCCTTATATCGCATTATTTTACTGATAATCGAAATAATTATCCTGCTATTCTGTATTTACGTCGTTTTTACTAGATAATTTATATTATTATTAGAAAATGATTAGAAAACTATTGAAATTTTAATCCCACAGTACTATATTATTGTTAACGCAAAAAAAGGCGTTAACTTTTTTATTAAGAATGGAGTGATTTTGTATGGATTTCAAGTTTTCAAGTCGTGTACCGAATGTAGATAATGATGTGGTGGGAGAAATTTTAAAGGTAGCTGGTGATCCAGAAATCATTTCATTTGCTGGTGGGCTACCTGCACCCGAATTATTCCCGGTAAAGGAAATGCACGAAGCAGCCGATAAGGTTTTTGAAAAACACGGTGCTGAAGCATTACAATATACCGCTGCAATCGGTAACCCGCATTTACGAGAATTAATCGTTGAGCGAATGCAAACCAACAAAGAAGTAACAACCACTGTGGATAATGTTTGTATTACCACTGGTTCAGAACAATCAATCGACTTAGTTGCTAAGATGATGGTTGATAAAGGTGACGTTATCTTAGTTGAAAAACCAACATATCTTTGTGCGTTAGACGTATTTAGAAGTTATGGAGCCAAGGTTGTGGGTGTTGATATGGATGAAGAAGGTATGAAGATGGATGCCTTAGATGAAAAATTAAGTGAATATCCAGATACTAAGTTCATCTACACAATTCCTAACTTCCAAAACCCAACCGGTCGTACCATGACTGCTGAACGTCGTGCTAAAATGGTTGAATTAGCAGAAGCACATGGTGTAACCATTCTAGAAGATGACCCATATGGTGAAATCAGATACTCAGGTGTTGCTGTACCACCAGTTAAACACTTTGATAAGAATGGAACAGTGGTGTACATGAACACATTCTCAAAGATCTTAGCCCCAGGGATGAGATTAGGATGGATTGTGGCTGATAAGAAATTTATCGATATGTTCGTTGTTATGAAGCAATCTGCTGACTTACATTCAGATAACTTATCACAATTTATCGTTGCTCAATATATGGAAGACAACGACTTAGACAAACATATTAAGGCTATTTCAGATGTTTACTACGAACGTGCATCTCTTATGTTAAAGGAAATTGATGAACAATTCCCAGCAGGCGTTAAGCATAGTAATCCAGAAGGTGGAATGTTTATCTGGGTAGAAGTACCCGGAAACGTTAATACCATGGACTTATTTAACAACTGTGTTAAGCATAATGTTGCCTTTGTACCAGGGGAACCATTCTATCCTGATGAAGTAATCCCAGGAACATTTAGAATGAACTTCTCCAACATGAAAGCAGATCAAATTCATGAAGGTGTTCGCCGTATGGCCGCAGCCATTGATGAAATGATGAATTAAGCACACAAAAAAGGACTTACCAATTTGGTAAGTCCTTTTTATTTTATATGTTATGTCTTGTATGAATTGAGTGGTAAATCTTTCTTTGTACTAAATATTGATCATGTTGCATGGTAATAAATAGTGGAGAAGATTCTTCGATAACATTACTGAATTCCAAACCATACCATGAGATAGGGGAAGCAGTGATGTTTTGTAGGAAGATACGTCCAGAGATTAATTGTCTGTCAAAGGCATTGATTTCTGAGTTCAACGCTAAGTCAGAAGGACGTTCGTTGATGATAACGAACTTGAAGTCTCCAACGTTACCAGGTTTACCATTTGAAGTATACTTTTGCTTTTGTGGATCGATAACACCTTGTTTGATTAGGTAGTTAACAATTTGGTGTAGGTAGATACTTACACTTTGTTGCTTTCTAAATCCAAGGTATAGTTGAACGTCAACAACGTTCTTAGTATCCAACAAGTCAACAGTGTAGTTACTTTCATAAGGATTACTTGTTTCATTAACAGTAACGAACCAGTATACCTTAGCTCTCTTTGGTTCCTTGTCTAAGATTGAATACATTGTACTACGCTTGATTTGGTAGTCGTTCTTAATCTTAGTCATGTATACCAAGTTAGAAGTGTATAGCGGAATTGATTCGTCTTCACTCAAAGCAGATAGTTGATCTTTGTAGTGAGTAAGTGAAACATATTCGCTTTCCTTTTCGTAATGGTCACGACGCTTGTTACCGAAGTACCATAGAATCATGACGATTAGGATAGCACCCATGATGATTAGAGTAACGAAACCACCATGAACGAACTTAATAATACTTGCAATGAAGAATGTAAATTCGATAACTGCGAAGAATGCAGCGATGAAGAAAGCCCATAGTCTTCTCATCTTACCTGATAGGTATTCGAATAGAAGAACAGTAGTCATAAGCATAGTAATTGTAATTGCTAAACCATATGCAGATTCCATTCTTTCTGAACTACCGAATGACCAAACAACGATGAAGGTAACGATACATAGGAACCAGTTAACAGTTGAAATGTAAATTTGGCTACGAACGTTACTTGGATGTCTAACAATCATTCGAGGTAAGAACTTAAGACCAATTGCTTCATCAACTAAAGTAAATGATCCAGTAATCAATGCTTGAGAAGCGATGATTGCGGCTAAAGCGGCAATTACAATCGCAAATCCACGAAGTGAATCAGGAAGCATTTCATAGAATGGGTTTAAGTTACTTAAGTTAGCAAATTGTGGGTTATGAGCATTGTTGATAACCCAAGCACCTTGTCCTAAGTAGTTCATGATTAGGGCAAAGTAAACGAATGGCCAAGTACCGTAGATGTTCTTCTTACCAACGTGACCCATGTCTGAATACAATGCTTCAGCACCGGTAGTTGCCAAGAAGATACTACCTAGAATAAAAATACCAGCTTTGTTAACGGGACTGAATAGAATTTCAATCGCATATACTGGGTTAAAGGCACCTAGGATAGCAGGGTATTTTAGTAGGTTCACAATTCCCATTACTGCTAGGAAGGTAAACCAGATAAACATTACAGGTCCAAATGAGTTACCAATGATTCCAGTTCCAAATCTTTGGATTAAGAACAAAACCAAAAGTACACATGAAGTAATGATTAAGACGTTTTGTTGTGAATTACTAAATGAAATCGGACCAAAGTGTTGGCCTTTCAAACCTTCAAGAGCGGACGTTACGGAAACCGCAGGGGTCAAAGTACCGTCGGCTAACAATGCGGCACCACCGATTAAAGCAGGCCAAACTAGCCATTTTGCTTTTCTTCTAACTAAGGCGAAGAGGGCGAAAATACCACCTTCACCGTTGTTATCAGCACGCATCGTAATCAATACGTATTTAATTGTTGTAATCACCATTAATGTCCATATGATTAATGAAATTGATCCAATTATGTAGAATGGTTTGATGTTGGCCATCTTACCAGCATTACCAATAATTGAATTCATTACATATAGAGGTGAAGTACCGATATCACCATAGACAATTCCTAAGGTGATTAGCATTCCCATAATGGAAATCTTATCAAATTTAGCTTTCATGACTAAATCCTCCAAAAGTAATTATGTAAAATTCACACATTGATAAAGTACAATTTACCACTTATTTAAGCTAGTTTAAAGAAAAATCTGAAAAACATTTCTTTAAATGTTAAATTATAGGTTAGTAACATCAATATTATTACCAGGACGGTGTGCAAAAAATTGATACGAACAATTTTCAAAAATATTATTTCAGATACGGTCTTAAAGATTGTATCTGAAATCTTTTTAATCCTATTAATATTCAAACCAATGAACATCAAAGACATTGATTTAGACACCATCATGATTTTGTTTAACCTAATGTTAATCATCTCGTTAGTTAAACGAGCAAAGATTTTAGCTTACATAAGTAACTCGATTATAAACCATGTCCAAACAACACGCCAAATAACTGCTTATATTACAATCACATCCTTTGTATTGTCGATGTTTGTGACCAATGACGTTGCAATTATTACACTAGTGCCATTGTATATTTTGATTGCTAAACAGTTAAAGCTATCGATAGTGTATCCGACGGTGTTAATTACGATTGCGGCCAATTTAGGGAGTGCGTTTACACCGATTGGGAATCCGCAGAATGTGTTTTTAGTTGAGTTTTACCATATTTCAATTCAGTCTTTCTTTGCCAATTCATTGATACTGTTGGGAATGGGGATGCTTTCGATGATGGTATTAATCTTGTTTAGTGAAAACAAACCAATACAAGAAACACCAACTGAAGACATTAAAATCAATAAGATTCATTTATTAATGATTGCCGGATTGTTTGTATTAGTCTTACTAGCCCAGTTTTCATTGTTATCAATTTGGATTGATACATTGATTACTCTAGTAGTAGTTGAAATATTTTCTCCTAGAAGCATCGCCGATGTGGATTACTCACTATTATTGTCGTTTGTCTTCTTTTTCTTGATTGTGGGGATGCTAAGCCGCATTGATCTTGTCGTTTCATTGATTCATCAGTTCACACAAGATGGCATTCATACCTATATAACATCGATTATCACCAGTCAGTTCATCAGTAATGTTCCTTCGGCCGTGTTGTTGTCCAAATTTTCTGCTGATTTTACATCCATCTATTATGGAGTGTCGATTGGTGGACTTGGGACTTTGGTTGCCTCATTGGCCAATTTATTGGCATACAAACAAGTATCACTGAATGCATCACATGCGAGTGGCAAATTTTTGAAGGAATTTACTTTCATCAACTTAATATTATTGTTAGTGTTGTCATTGTTAAAGATTATCTTAATTTAATGTCAGAAAATTTCATTTTGTGGAATTTGTGTCATAATTAAAATAATGAATTCTTTTGGAAAGGAATGATTTTAATGTACACAGATTTAAATGGAAAGGTAGCGGTAGTTACTGGTGCCTCAAAGGGAATTGGAAAAGCCATTGCGCTTCGTTTGGCACAAGAACACATGAAGTTAGTGTTCAACTATCATTCAGATCAAAATGGGGCACAAGAAGCCGTTGACCAAATTCGTGAAAACGGGGGAGACGCAGTTGCCGTCCAAGCTGACGTTTCAAAAGAAGAAGACGTAAACAAGTTAGTTAAGACAGCTGTTGAAGAATTTGGTGATATGGACTTATTCATCAATAACGCTGGAATGGAAAAAGAAACTCCAACTCACAAGCTAGCGCTTGAAGATTGGAAACGAGTAATTGATGTTAACTTAACAGGTACATTCTTAGGTACCAAGGCAGCATTGAATTACTTCTTGGATCACAAACGTGAAGGAAACATTATCAACATGTCTTCAGTTCACCAATTGATTTCATGGCCACACTTTGCAGATTATGCTGCATCAAAGGGTGGAAGCAAACTATTCACTGAAACAGTTGCGAAGGAATACGCTGAACAAGGCATTCGTGTTAACGGAATTGCGCCTGGTGCAATTAACACACCAATCAATGCTAAGAAGTTCGCAGATCCTGAATTATACGCACAAACAGCTGAATTAGTTCCAATGAATCGTATTGGTAAACCAGAAGAAGTGGCTGCTGCCGCTGCATGGTTAGCTTCTACAGAGTCATCATACGTAACTGGTGAAACCATTTATGTTGATGGTGGTATGAAACTATACCCAGAATTTAAAGATGGTCGTGGATAAAATTCCACCAAAAAAGATGGTATCAATTCGATACCATCTTTTTTATTTTTATAATGCCTTGCTACCGAAATCACGAGGTTGAATAAATACTTCGATGATTGGGTATAGCATTAGGATTCCTAAGAAGATAAATCCATATTCATATGCGGTATTAACACTGACAAAACTTGATAGTGCTGATACAACAACGGTGATTAAAGAAACTCCTAAACCTTGTGCCATAGTTTGCAATACTGAACTTAATGTATTGGCTGAGTTTCTTTCATTCATTGGAATTTCAGAGAATGTAACGGCGTTGTAGCAGGTAAGTGCTAGTGAACGACCACAACCTGAAATAAAGGCTAGACCAGCAATGATGAAACCAATTGTAGTGGGTTGAATCCATGCCAGTGCAGCGGTACTGATTCCAACAGTAAATAATGCTATTAATAATGAAGCTTTGTACTTAATGTGTCTAATAATTACGTTTGTAAATGGCTTGATACCAATATTTCCGATGAAAACGAAGATGACATAGTATCCGGCAACCAATGCTGACCAGTGGAAGACAGTTTGTAAGTATACTGTTAATAGGTAAGGAAGGGCACCAACGGATAACCATAGGAAGGTTCCACCGGTTTGATAGATTCTAAATGAGCTGACCTTCAATGCCTTGATATCAAATAGTGGGTTATCAACATGTGATAAATGATGGCCGACTACTAGAATCATTAATAGACCGATTAATACTAAAATCCCAGCTGTAGGCCAGTATTCTCTACCGTAAGTGGCGATTTCAGCACCGATTAGGATGAAACCAGATGAGATAGCGATTTCGATGAATCCTAAGAAGTCAAACTTGGTACGGCTCTTTTGAGTATCTTTTTCAACTAATTTAATACCGATAATAATTGCTAATAGTCCGATTGGCACGTTAATTAAGAAAATCCATTGCCAAGTAAGATACTTAACGAAGAACCCACCAATGATAGGGGCAATTGCCGGAGCAATTAGTGCAGGCCATACTAGGTAGTTAGCCATTCTCAGTAGTTGGTTTGAAGGTGTCTTTTCCAACATGATTAAACGAGCGGTAGGAGTCATTAGTGATCCGGCAAAACCTTGGATAAAACGACTCGCTAATAGGAATGAGAATGTAGGTGCAACGGCATCACCTAATGAACTTAAGACGAATAGTAAGGTTGCCAATAACCAGGCGTTTTTCTTACCAATTCGTTTAGCAATCCATCCACTTAATGGGATAAAGATAGCCATAGTAATAAAGTAGATACTTACCGTTAGTGAAAGAGAAGAAGTAGGAACATTAAGACTTCTTCCGATGTACGGTAAAGCGGTTGTTACGATTGTCGCATCTAGAAATTGCATGAATAGACTTGAAGCCATCAATAGTGCGACTTTAATATAATTGCTGATAATAAATCAGTTCCTTTCCTATATTTATACTTAAAAAAGTATATCATAAATTTTTTTTAAGATTAATGTTATGGTTTGACTGATGAAAGTGATACTGGAATAATAAAAATATATTGACGTGCGAAATAAAAGGGGGCAATTTAATTGATTAAAATTCATCAACTAACTGATTCAACATGGGTTGAAATGGTCGATGCCAACACCAAGGAAGTTGTTGAAACCATCGATGACTACAAACTACCAAATATCTTAAAAGGGTATATGCTAGATGCCCATGAACATTCACGTTTTGAATATGACCCGGTTAAGAAGTACTCCGTCATGATTATGCGCGCGCTAATCAGTGGACAAGATGAAAACGTACAAACTTCACCGGTTGTCATTGCGTTTACAAATGACTTAATTATCACAAAGAGTGATTCAAGATACCGTATCAAACAAGAAACTAGATGTAACAAGTTTGATATGGTGTTTAACATGCTACAAAGAATCAACAAACCATACATGAACAAGCTAGATCAAATCAATGAATCTGTTGAAAATCTACAAAACAAGCGTAGTAAGAATAGTGTTAACAATCGACATCTAAACGAAATTGCGATTCTAAAGAATGACTTGGTATACCTAAAGACAGCTACCGCTGCCAATATCATGTCAATCAATCAACTACAAAAGTCTAGTGATAACTTTGAAATTCCAATTTCATTTAACCAACGTCAAGATCAACACATCGACGATGTCGCCGTTGAATACGAGGAAAGTAAGTACATGTTCGACGTGCTAGACGAAATTGTTAGTCAAATTGAAGATACATACAGTAACATCATTAATAACAACCTAAACGATGTTATGAAGGTGTTGACTGTTTGGTCATTAATCCTAGCAATTCCACCAATTATTAGTGGATTCTATGGGATGAACGTTAACGTCTTACCATTCGCTAACAGTAGTTGGTCATGGTTCTTCACACTAGTTATCACCGTAGCCATTATCTACTGGATGATTTACTACCTAAAGAAACATCACGATTTATAAAAGTAACGAGCTAATTATGCATTTCATAGTTGGCTTTTTATTTGGTCGAAGTTATAAAACGGCTTGAAATATTAAGAGAAAGTAAAAATGGTAATTTTTTATGTAAGCGCTTTACTATGCATTAGGATAAATGTATAATGAAAAATGTTAAATGGTGGAGTAGTCACTTTCGACTTACTTCATTAAAATGAAAATAGATATTATAATTATAATCAGAGTATAAAAAGGAAGTGTTAAGATGGATATCTTAATCGGAATATTACCCGCTCTTCTATGGGGGGTAGGACCACTAATCGCTACTAAGTTTGGTGGTAAACCTGTTGAACAAGTGTTAGGAACTGGATATGGTCAATTAGCAATTGGTATTATTATCTACCTATTTACTAGACCTGCGATTTCATTCCAAGAATTCCTATGGCCATTCTTAGGTGGGGTTGCATGGGCCGTTGCTCAATACATGCAATTTAGCTCATTCACTAAGATGAACGTTTCTACTGCAATGCCTATTTCAACTGGTCTTCAATTAATTGAAATTCCACTTTGTGGGGTTATCTTCTTCGGTGAATGGGGTTCTCCATTAGCCAAGTTAATTGGTTTCTTAAGTATCGCACTATTAATTCTAGGAACTACTTGTACCAGTTACGTGGACAAGGGAGTTGTTAGAAAGAAGCTTGATTACAAGGCTGGTATGCCTCTACTAATCATTGGATCATTTGGTTACACTGCATGTTCAGTATTCCCAAGAATTACTAATGCTTCTGGATTAGTTGGATTACTACCACAAACATTCGGTATGTTCTTAGGTGCTGTTATCGTTACATTCGTATTGAACGGTAAAGAAGCATTTGGTTACCTAAAATCAAAGGTTACACTCAAGAGTGGAATCATTGGTTTACTAGGTGGACTAGGTACTCTAGCATACCTAACTTCATTGAAGTTAAACGGTGTTGCTAACGCATTCCCATTAACTCAAATGAACGTTGTTGTTTCAACTTTAGGTGGTCTAATTATCCTAAAGGAAAACAAAAACAGAAAAGAAATCATCTTTACAGTTATCGGTTTACTAATGATTGTGGTTTCCGCAGTCTTAATCGGTCACTTAGAATAATTAAGCATAAAAAAAGACCTGCCAGTTTTTGGCAGGTCTTTTTTTATTGGATTTAAATTGAATGAACGATCATTAAGATTCCGCTCACTAAGAAGAAAATTCCAACCAAGAAAGCAACTGATAGAGCAGATGCTACTGGAGAAATTAGTAATAAAATACCAACGATTACACCTAGGATAGCAAAGATAACATCCATAATGTAGTAACCGTGGCTGACGTTTTTAACGTATTTAGCAAGTGATAATGCAGTTAGTGAGTCCAGGATGAACATGATTGCAAAGAAGATTGCAATGTATAACATTCCGAATGCACCGTTGAATAGCATTAAGATACCGATTAAGATATCCAAAATACTGTTAAAAATGATCCAACCCTTTGAGTCGAAGATATCAGTCATGTGGGTAAGTTTGAAAATACCTCTAATGATTGAGAATACCGCAACGATAAGTACGACAGTACTAAATGCTACATCAGGTCTAGATACTGAAATAATTCCAGCAATGACACCTAAGATACCGACAATAAATGAGAATGGATCAAATTCATTGATTCTATTCATGAATTTCACCTCTTTTAGTTGGCTTATCTTAATTATAATTCAAACTAATGATTCGAAATCATTATGACGCGTAATTTAAAGAATTTTTAACGTTTATGGCGAAAAGCTAAAATATTTCAAACAATCATGAATTATCGGTATAATTGTGATTATTAAAAACGATTGAGGGGAAAACCATGGGTAGAGTAATTACAGTTTTAGAACGCCATAAAAACCTAATCAAGGTTAAATTTAGAGGTGAGTTTGGTTACTTCTTTCCAGACACGAATTTAGTTAATCAATCAGCCAAGGTTGAAACGTTTATTGACGCTGAAAAGGCATTATCAGATTACTTAGCCAAAGAAGATAATCAACTAATCATGGTTCCACGTGGTTTTGATGTTGATGAGTTGCTATTTATTGTCCAAGCAATTTCAAAAGAAGAGATTCAATTGGGTCACGAGGGTGATTTAGGCATCTTCGAAATTAATCCTGATGGCAAAATAAAAAGACAGGCAGAATAATCTGCTTGTCTTTTTTGTCTATAGAAGATGGTTAAGTTCTTCCTTTAGTAGTTCAACCTTGTATGCTTGAGAAGAGAAGGCATTGTTAATGTCTTTGAAGTGGTTGTCTTCATCAAACATTTCATCGTTAATGGTTAATAGTGGATTGACGCTGGTAGGTTGCATCTTTAATCCGACTGCAATCATGTTAAATGACATTTGTGCTTGAAGACCACCGTGGCTTCCATATGATGCTAACGCCACAATCTTGTTTTTCCATTCGGAAGCTAAATAATCAACCGCATTCTTTAAGACGGCTGGAAAACTCCAGTTGTATTGAGGGAATAATAATACGACCGCATCCAATGATTTGATCTTGTTACTCCATTCAATACTGTGTTCTTGTTTGTATTCCTGCTTGGCTGGAACTTCTTCTTCATCTAAGAAGGGAAGGTTAACTTTGGCTAAATCAATGATTTCTGTTTCAAACTGATCTGAAGATAGTTGTTGGTTTAACCAATCTGCGATTTCCGGACTGATTCTACTTGGACGACTACTACCAATGATGATACCAACTTTTTTCATTGTAAAATCTCCTTTAATAAAAGAGCATTCTAAACGAATGCTCTTTTTAAAACTTATTAGAATTTAGCGCTACCTGGTTCACGTGGGAATGGGATAACATCTCTGATGTTTTCCATACCAGTAACGTACATAACTAAACGTTCGAAACCAATACCGAAACCGGAATGCTTGATTTCACCGTACTTACGTAGGTCTTCGTACCAGTCGTATTCTTCTGGGTTTAAGTCAAATTCTTTGATCTTGTCGTTTAAGACATCGTAACGTTCTTCACGTTCACTACCACCAACGATTTCACCAATTCCTGGTACTAAACAGTCAGCAGCGGCAACAGTCTTACCATCGTCGTTATCACGCATGTAGAATGCCTTGATATCTCTTGGGTAATCAGTTAAGAAAGTAGGGCGTTTGTAGACATCTTCACACAAGTATCTTTCGTGTTCTGATTGTAAATCAATTCCCCATTCAACTGGAACCTTGAATTCTACATCTGCATCTTGAAGTAACTTAACAGCGTCAGTGTAAGTAACACGGGCAAAGTCTTCGCTAGCAGTCTTTTGCAGTTTTTCAATTAGACCGGGTTTAACGTTTTCATCTAAGAATTCTAGTTCATCCTTAGCATGATCTAAAACGTAGTTGATAACGTATTTTAGTAAACCTTCAGCAACATCCATCATACCTGGTAGGCGAGTGTATGCCATATCTGGTTCAATCATCCAGAATTCAGAAGCATGACGAGGAGTGTGTGAGTTTTCAGCTCTGAAAGTAGGACCGAAAGTATACACATTCTTGAATGCCATAGTGAATGCTTCTTCTGGAAGTTGACCACTAACAGTTAGGTTAGTTTCAGTCTTGAAGAAGTCCTTTGAGTTGTCTACGTGACCTTGGTCATCTTTTGGAAGGTTGTCCATGTCCATAGTTGTAACTCTGAACATTTCACCTGCACCTTCAGTATCACTACTTGTGATGATTGGGGTGTTAACGTAAACGAAGTCATTGTGTTGTAGGTATTCGTGAACTGCAAATGCAGCTAGTGAACGAATTCTAAATACTGAGTAGAAAGTATTAGTACGTGGACGCAAGTGAGCGATAGTACGTAGGAATTCGTACGAAGTCTTCTTCTTTTGTAGAGGGTAGTCAGAGTCTGAACGACCAACTAGTTCTACCTTTTCTCCGTGCACTTCAAAAGGTTGAGGGGCATCTGGAGTCTTCACAAAGGCACCTTCAACAGTGATTGTTGAAGCGATTGGAAGCTTGCTGATTTGTTCAAAGTTTTCGTTACTCTTTTTAACGATAATTTGAGCACTCTTGAAGCAAGAACCATCGTTTAATTCGATAAAACTGATGTTTTTTGAACCACGAATGGTCTTAATTGAACCTTCAAGAGAAACTGTTGTGTTATCTTCTAGATCTTTAGTGTATAGATCCTTAACACTAAGTTGTGTCATGTGATTCACGCCTTTCCGTAAACTATAAATAGCGGTAAATAAAAAACTTCCGCCCAAAAAATTAGGACGAAAGTTCCGCGGTACCACCTAAAGTGCCTATAAATAGGCCACTCAATCAAATAACGCTTTGATGTGCGTTCGTCTCTACTAAAGATTCAAAACGAAAACAAATAGGTGTTATTCATTGATGAAAGTATTATTAAGCTCTCACTATCCTTAACTCGCTGATAAGATTCATCAACTACTCATCCGTATTTATAGTTCTATCATATTAACTATTTTTCACATTTAAATATTACCACTATTTTGACATTAATTACAATATAAAAGTAGGGCAAAGACAAAAAAGCGTATTGATTGCATTAGATATGTACATATTGGATAATGGTTTCATTAAATAACTTATTTTATGTAAGGGGAACGCAAAATGCCAAAAATGAATATTGACGTAATCAAAGGCCACGATCGCGATTACTTAAAACAACTAATGGATATTTCTTACCATGTCATGCTAGACTGCTTCGGTGCTCCAGATGGAGATAGATACCAAATTCTAACTCAACATGAAGACTTTGAAATGAACATTCTAGATACCGGACTAGGTTTTGATCGTACTAACGACGTTGTTGTATTTAGTCTTACTACCAGACCAAGAACTAAGGAACAGAAGTTGAAGTTCTACCACGACTTGGCTGAACAATTAGAAGACAAGCTAGGCATCAAGAAGACCGACTTAATGATTAACTTGACTACCAATACCGATGAAGATTGGAGTTTTGGAAACGGAGTCGCTCAATTTATTGATGGTCCACTAAAATAAAAAAGTGCGGTTATTGAGCCGCACTTTTTATGTAGAGTTAGTTTGTAAGTTAAGATAACAAGCTGAGTTGAAAAGGTGTATCAAGTTATCAGCTTCAAGTCGATAATAGCACGATGTGGCGGCATCGTTAACTAAAAGTTTAGTAAAAAAATTAATATATACCAGTAGAAGTATTAAACGAAATAAAATGAATTTAATCACTGGGTTAAAAGTAGCTAATATATTTTTTTAGAAACTAGTAAATACACCGATTAGACACGTTGTCTATCTTAAATGAAAATAAAAGAGTGAGGTTTATATATATGAAAGTGGTTAATATTGCCAGCGCAAAAAAATCGAATTCATTGGTAGATGCACCGATGCCAGAACTAAATAATGGGGATGTTTTGGTCAAAATTCATGCAGTCGGCGTTAATCATGTTGATTTGTTATGGGCAGATCAAAAGGTTAAACCAGAAGAAACTGTATTAGGTTTGGAAATGGCTGGAGAAGTCGTTGACGGAAATGATACAAAATATAATGAAGGAACCCGGGTAATGGGATTGATAGATAACGGTGGGTATGCTGAATACATCGCTGTTCCGTCAGAACGATTAATGCCAATTCCAGACAACATTGATTACAAAAAAGCGGCCACCATTCCTGAAAGCTTTCTAACCGCCTATCAAACATTATTCACAATTGGTAAACTACAAGATAATCAAACGATCTTAATTCATGCGGGAGCCAGTGGGGTAGGAACCGCCGCAATTCAATTGGTTAAACTACTTACAAATTCTACCGTCATTACAACATCTAGTACTAAGAAGACCGATATTTGTTTAGACTATGGTGCCGATTACGCAATTGATTATCGCAATAGTGACTTTGCAGAAGAGGTGCAAAGAATTACCGACGGGCATGGTGCCGACTTAATCTTAGACTTCATCGGTGCCAGTTATTATCAACAAAACATCAAATCAGTTGCAATGGACGGCCAAATCATTCTAATTGGTAACCTTGGTGGAAGTGAGATTAAAGACGTTAATATCATGGATATTATTGGTAAAAGAATCTCAATTACTGGAACATTATTGTCACCTAGAAGTAACGAATACAAGGCCAAACTAATCAGTGACTTCAGTAATGATGTCTATGACCTGTTGGACGATGATAAGATCAAATTACATGTCAGCAACGAGTTTGATTTATCTGAATCAGAACAGGCTTTGACATGCATGCGTGAAAAGAAAAATACAGGAAAAATCGTTTTAAACGTTAAGTAGTAAGACGCTTAATATAGGCGTCTTTTTTGTTTACTGAAAATCAATAATTGGGTATTCTATATTAAAAGAAGACGAAAGGCAGCTGTGAAATGAACATATTAGAAGTGATTGCTAAGAAACTTAATTTACATAAGCATGTATCAGAAAAAAGCGATCAACACGCGATTTATGCATCATTAAATACGATTGAAAATTTGTTATTTGCCATTTTTAAAATCATTATTGCAGCCGTTTACCTATCTGGATGGTTCCTAATATTCGGTGTATATTACTTGATTATGTTTATCACCCGTTGCATCTTCCTACACCTATACACAAAGCAACGTATCAACAATAGCTCCTATGCCCAAAGAGAATACTTAATTGTTGGTGGATTATTCTATATTGTATTAGGTGGGGTTCTTTCAGCCATTTGTTTGTATATGTATAGGTTTGGTGGGATGCAGACATATAGTAAGGTTGTAATGCTAATTATCGCGACCTTTGGTTTTGTTAAAATCATTTCTTCAATCGTCGGTTTGATTCAATCCAGGCACTTATATAATTCATTGATCATGTACTTGAAATCTTTAAACGTCATCGATGGGCTACTAGCGATTGTCATTACTCAGTACGCAATCTTATCAACCCAACATGCACCGAATGCATCACAATCCACGGGCTTATTTGGATTAGGAATTGGTTTGATAATTTTATTACTTGGTATTTTTATATTAATAAAGAATATGAAACGAAAAGACGCCTAAATAGGCGTCTTTTGTTGTTTTTAAAAATGTCAAGATTAAAAATTTTACAATTTGTAACCAAATATTTAATAATTTGTAAAGAAATTGGGAAAAATTGTAACTTGTGTATAGTATTCTTGCAATATTTAGATTGTACAATAGAGGTAATCATAATTGTTAAAGGATGAGAGTATGTATAAACTAAAGTATTTATTGATGAGTTTTGGGGTCGCGTTGATTGGGGTACTATGTATTTCATTCACATCTGTGAAGAGTAATGCCGTATCTAACAACGTTTACGATTTATCTGAATGGCAAGGTAACTTCACCGATAATCAAGTGAAGACATTGAAGAACGAAGTGCCTTTCGTAATTCTTCGTGTTCAATTTGGTAGTGCCTACCATGATAAGACATTTGCCCACAACGTTGCTTTAATGAAGAAGTATGGTGTTCCATACGGTGTATATTCATTTAGTCAATACACCAGTCCTTCAGATGCAGCTAGCGAAGCAAAGACATTATACAGTCGTGCTCCAGAAGCTAGATTCTATGTTAACGATTATGAACAACAAACTGTTAAGTCAGGTGGAACTAATGCCGCTACCAAAGCATGGGTTGATGCCTTGAGACCACTAGTTGGTAATAGAAAGATTCTTTTCTATTCATACCAAAGCTTTATGGCTTCTCATGCCGCCGATGCCGTTAGTTCATATGATGGTTACTGGTTAGCAGCTTACCAAACAAATGAACCACAAAGAGAACATGTTTTATGGCAATACACAGATTACTTCTATTCTCCAGCATTGAACCAATACGTTGATGCAAGTGTATTAACACAAAAGAATAGCTCTTGGTTTATTGATGCTACAAATAACAGCAACAATAACAATAGCAATAACAAGCCAAGTAAGCCAAAATCTAATGTGACATACACTAAGGAAAACAAGACATTGACTGTGAAGACAGCCGTTAAGTATAACTTCTACAACCATGTTCCTGGAAACAACTACTTTAGTGAACTTCACAGAACTCACTATGGTCGTACATTCCATGGTAAGAATGTAACGGTAGATTTAAAGGCAACCGTAAATGGTCGCACTTACTACCGTGTATACGAAAATGGTAAGTTATTAGGTTGGATCAACCAAAATGGATTAGGTCCACACATTAGTTATTCTAAAGTTAACATGCACAAAAAAGTTAAACTAAATAGTAACTACAGATTCTACAACCATGTGACACAAAGTCATTTTGCTGATTTCAAGACAATGGGAACAGCAAGTGAATACGCAGGTAAGACAGTCCACATTACTGGTCGTGCAATTAAAGATGGTTGGAAGACTTATTACTACAAATGTTATTACGAAGGTAAGTTCATTGGTTGGATTTACCAACGTGGAATTTAATAAATTAAAAGACATCGCCTAAGCGCGATGTCTTTTTTTATTGGATACCATTTTTTAAATACATAATGAATTGTTTTCCCATTTGTTCGGGGGATTCGATGCATCCGTCTTTTAGCCAGTTGACTAGGAAACTATACGCCGCACCACTATAAAAGTAGAGCTTATAACGATCAATTGACTGGGCTGGCATGTCACCAGCGATATTCATGACACGTTCGTTAAATAATCCATAAATATAATCACCTAAACGATTTTCCAAAAGAAGGATCAAGTTATCCTTTTCCTGATATAACAAGGTGAATGCCTCGGTAATCAAATGAGGTTGGTCTAAAAATGATACTAAGTCGTTTGAAGAAATGGTAGTTATCTCCTCGGAATCACGGATGTTATCAAAATAAAAGTCGATAATTTCTTCTTTATTATAGAAGTTTCGGTAGTAGCTTGATCTTGATACACCGGACTCCTTGATTAAATCAGAGACGGAAATATCGGTGAACGCCTTTTTCTTTAATAGGCTGAAAAGACCGTTAACAATCTGTTTTTTAACGCGAATGTTCTCTTGTGTTCCATATCTCATTGTTATTGCTGCGACATTTTAGCGGATTTTGTTCCACTAAAAGGTCTTCTCCTTTCTGATAATTCTGCTAGAATAATCTTCGTTAACTGATACAAATTGTATCACATAGAGAGGAGAATGAAAAATGCAAGAAAAGAAATACAATCGTTCATTGATATTACTTGTATTGATGCTAGCTGCAATGGCTGGGGCATTAATGCAAACATCATTGGGGACGGCATTACCAACTCTAATGCACGCCTTCAATATTAATTTAAGTACAGCACAACAAGCTACCACTTGGTTCCTATTAGTTAATGGGGCAATGGTTCCGGTCAGCGCATTCTTGGCTAACCGTTTCTCAACTAAATGGTTACACGTAGTTGCATATGGATTATTACTAATTGGTATTTTAATCAGTATGTTGACTCCGGAACAAAGTAACCTATGGTGGATCTTCGTAGTCGGAAGAATTGTTGCTGCAGTCGCAGTTGGAATCATCTTACCATTAATGCAAATTGTGATTTTAAACATGTACAGTCCTAAAGAAAGAGCATTTGCAATGGGGATGATGGGATTAGTTGTTGGGATGGCTCCAGCATTTGGACCAACATTAACAGGTTGGATTCTAAACAAGAGCCACCACATTTTAGGATTCACACTAAGTAATGCATGGCAAAACATCTTCATCATTCCACTTATCTTTATTGCTTTGGCAACAGTATTAGCACCATTTTTACTAAAGGATGTTGTTGAAAATACTAAGCAAAAATTAGACATTACATCATTTATTCTTTCAGTTGCTGGATTTGGACTATTCATCTGGGGATTCACTAACGTAAGTTCACAAGGCTGGGGTGACTTCAAAGAAGTAATCCTACCAATTCTAATTGGAGTTTTATTCCTAGTAGTGTTTGTCGTAAAACAATTAAGAATGAAGGTTCCTTTCCTAGACGTTCGCGTATTTATGAACAAGGACTTCACTATTCCAACTATTTCATTGCTACTTGCTACTATGGCAATGTATGGAATTGAAATGGTACTACCAACTTACCTACAAAACGTAAGAGGATTAACTCCACTAGATTCTGGTTTAACATTACTATACGGTGCCTTATTCATGGGTATCATGTCACCAATTGCTGGTGCTTTATACAACAAGGTAGGAATTAAGCTACTAAGTATTGTTGGTTTCTTACTATTAATCTTAGGAACTCTACCATTTGTATTTATCAATGCTGAAACACCAACCATCATCATCACTGTACTATACGCAATTAGAATGATGGGAATCGCAACTGTAATGATGCCATTAACCACAGCTGCCATGGACTCATTACCAACTAAGAAGGGTGCTGATGGAACTGCCGCTAACAACACATTGAGACAAGTAAGTTCAAGTATCGTTGTTGCAATTCTAACTTCAGTAATTCAAAACATCGCTAACAATAATGCACCCGCAAAGAGTTTGGCACACACTGATCCACTAAGATATGCTGATAAAGCTTTAGATGCATCAATCTACGGATTCAGAGTAGTATTTATCATCAGTTTAGCATTCGCAGTTGTTGGACTATTCTTCGTATTAATTAGTCGTAACAACAAGAAGGAGGTTACAAAATGATTTTATGGATAATTGGTCTATTCGTTATTTTGACTTTTGTATCATGGTTAGTAATTAGCAAGCCAGTATTAAAATGGATTTGTGGAATTATCTCAACATTAGTACTATTGGCTGCCATAATTGGTTTATCAATGAATATGAGTAATCATTATGGGATGAAAAAAGTCACAACTGTCACAACTACAGAGGTTCACTCAATTAACCCAGCAATTTCACCAGTCAAGGCTGTGGCCGTAAAGAAGATTGGTACTGATAACTATGTATTGGTATACAAAGACAAATCTACTGATGCAAAACCAAGCGCTCATTTTGTGCCAAACAAGAAAGACATTGTTGAAGCTGTTAAACAAAGATCAACATACCGCATGGGTTCTGGTGAAAAAGCATATGTAAAGACATCTAAGACCACTTGGAAGTACTCAAGTAAACTTATGAAGGATTTATTTGATGTTGGTAATGAAACAAAAGAAAACACCGTTTCAATTAAAAACGAAATGATTGTGCCAAATAATTGGCAAGTAATTAAGAAGTAATATAATTAGTGTATAAATAAAGGAGTGAATACAAATGAAGGATTACAAAATGCAATTTGAAGTGGACGGCAAGAAAATTTCTTTAGCAGAAATTGAAGAAATGGAAATGAAACGTTATCATCACGTTTTTGAAATCTTTGGTAAAAAAAGGATTTCAATCAAATTGGACGGTGTTGAAAAGACACAATCTGAATTGCTATCACTTAGTCTAGAGGATGCTAAGAGAGCATTGGCTCAAACAAGAGAAGAAATTGGTAAAGAAAAGACACTAGAACTATTCAGCGATGAAATTAAGTCAAGTGATCAAATGTGGAAAGAAATCAATGAAACTGCAGATTTCTCACAACCATACCAACAAGCAATTGTTGATGTTAAGACGGAAAACATTTCCCTTCCACAATTCATGATGTTTAACCAATTACTATCAAAGAAGAATGATTTGTACATGCCTTCAACGATTCACCCTGAACACTACTTCTTTGATGCTAATAACAAAGGTGAACAAAGAATTATTGAAACATTTGGGATGTACAAGGATCCATCATATTTAGATTTAAAACCAGCTGGAAGCAAGGATTACCCAATTCAACCAGATGAAGATACTGACATCGTTATGATGGGAAAAACTTATTTAGCTGATAATGGACTTGATACTACAATTTTAGGGATGCATCAATTAAAGGACAGAGGAAACGGAATGGAAGTTAAACTTGGCGTTTTCCTACCAGCATCTGCTCCTAAAGAAATTATTGATGGTCACAAATGGCATTTAATGGTCGAATTTAAAAATGGACTAGAAATCGCTGCTAAGAAAAAGCCTAATTTTCTTCAAAAAATCTTGTTTAAGATTGTTTTAAAGAAATTAAAATCAAATAAAAAATAATAGAAACGATAAGACTCTTGTATAATCAAAAACGGATACTTGTTATAAGTATCCGTTTATGATTTACTTTGTTGGAATATATGTATAAAAATAAGTGATTTTCTTTAGAAAAAATTTATCAATTTACACCTTTCTTAAACTAATTAAACATTATATAATCTTTAGTGTAATCTTAAGAAAAAATTAAGAATTTAAGAGAGGGGCATAATCATTTTATCACTTAAGCAAATTTTGAAGACAGTGATGATTGCAGGAATCGTTTCATCAGGTTTAATGATGGCAAATACGCAACACGCTAAAGCTGAGGCTAACGCATCAGATTCACAGGTTAGCTTGAAAAAAGATACCAGCTTATACGACTCACAAAAAATTAAAAAGATTAAAACTAAATCCGCTAAAAAATACTTCGGACAAGAATCACTATACGAAAAGAAAAGTGCTAAGGTTAAGAAGACTACATATAAGTTAGTCCAAAGCAAGAGTAGTAAGAAATCAGGTTGGATGAAATCATCTGATTTATACGTTGTGAAAAGAAAGGTGACTACCAAGTCTACATATGAACTATCACCACGTATCAATGATTCTTCCGACTTAGATAGTCGTCAACTAAATCAATTATCTGATAGTCAAATCAAATCTAGAATCAGAGCTAAGTTTGTTAACTTTGTCCAAAATCAAAGAAAAAAGACTGATAACGGTTCATGGGTTTCAAGTCGTGGATTAGACAAGGTTGCGCAAGAACGTGCCAACTACGTTGATCCAACCATGGGGGAAGCTTCACATTACACTACCAGAGATGGCAAACGTCATCGTCAAGAGGCTGCTATCTTAGATGGTCAAAGAATGAAGATTGTTAAGAACCAAAACGATATCTATGAATCAAATGGTTATGCCACTCTAGATAAGAACTACTACAACGTCTCAGATTACGTTAGGTACTTTAACGAAATGATTACTGATGATGGCGCTTCAGGTGATAGCCACAAGGCCCAACTACTAGGCAATGAATCAGATGGATTAAGATACTACGGAATTGGTTTAAGAGTGATTAGAACCGACATTACCGTTCAAGTAAACATTGTTATCCTATCAGCTGATACTAAATACAAATAAACAAAAAAGGAAGCCCGCTTGGGCTTCCTTTTTTATTTGCGTTTGATAACGCGAACTCGAATAACTTCGTTGATTGATTTTAAATCGTTTAATAATTGCTCAGTTGGTTCGTCACAAAAATCGACCATTGTATACGCCATTTCACCCTTAGCACCGTTACTCATTTGATTGATGTTAAAGTTGTTGTCGGCTGCTTTGGTGGCGATTTGACCAACCATGTTTGGAATGTTCTTATGAATCAAGGTAATGCGGTAAGGTGAGTGCATTGAAACGTTCATGTTTGGTAGGTTCAATGATTGTGATAGGTTACCGGTTTCTAGGTAACGTTGAATAATCTTAGCACCTCTGACAGCACCGTTTCCTTCAGCTTCGACGGTTGATCCACCGATGTGTGGAGTGATGACGACATCCTCGCGATTCATTAAGACGTCATCACCAAAGTCGGTAATGTATGAGGCAACTTTGCCTTCATCTAAAGCATCAACGACGGCCTGGTTATTCACGATGCCCAGACGCGCATAGTTTAGGATGCTTACGCCAGTCTTCATTTGATTGATTGCATCACCATCGATGAGGTCGGTAGTCTCGTCATTCTTAGGAACGTGGACGGTGACGATGTCGGCATCCTTAATTGCATCTTCTAGGGTGTTGGCACGAGTGATATCACTTTCAATGCGCCATGCAGCGTCTGATGATAGGTAGGGATCGTATCCGACAACATCCATTCCTAGGTCGTTAGCGGCGTTGGCTACTAGTGAACCGACGTGACCTAAACCAATCACGGCTAAGGTCTTATCTCTAATCTCGGTACCTTTAAAACGTGGATCGATTTTCTTCATCTTTGAGATATCAGCATGTAAGTTGTTAGCTGAGAAGTTAGCTACGGGGAATAGATGACGAACAGAAGCAATAATCATTGATAGGACGACTTCCTTTACGGCATTGGCGTTACTTCCTGGAGTGTTGAAGGCGGCGATGCCTAGTTCTGATAGTCGATCGATTGGAAGGTTATTAAAACCAGCACCGGCTCTGACAATTACCTTTAGGTTTTCAGGGAAGTCAGCATCTAACATGTTGGCTGAGCGGATTAGGTATGCGTCTGGATTATCGCTTTGGTTAATCTGGTATTTATCACTGAATTTGTCTAAACCATCCTGTGAAATGGCATTAAAAGTTTTAACGTTATACATAATTATTACCCCCGAGTTTGTTCGAATTTAGTTAGGACATCAATTAGTTTTTCAACACCTTCAACAGGCATTGCGTTGTATAGACTGGCACGAAGTCCACCGATGCTTCTGTGACCCTTTAGACTAATTAGGTCGTGTTCGGCTGCGAAGTCGACGAATTGTGCATCTAGGTCATCGTCATTGGTAGTGAAGACGATGTTGGTGTATGAGCGTTCATCTTTTTTGACGTTGTTATGGAATAGGCTTGATTGATCAAGATAGTCATATAGCATGCTGCTCTTTTGAATATCGCGTTTTTCCATTTCGGCAATTCCGCCGTTGTCTAATAACCATTGAGTGGTTAGTTTGGCAGCGTAAATAGGGAAGACCGGTGGAGTGTTAAACATTGAGTTCTTCTTGGCATAGGCTTCGTAGTTAAGAATGGTGGGGATATGTTTGGCTGGATCAATTAGGTCATCTCTTACGATAACGATTGTTAGACCAGCTGGAGCCAAGTTCTTTTGCGCACCCGCAAAGATAAGGCCAAAGTCGTTTACATCATATGATTCAGCCATGAAGTTGGAAGACATATCACCAACTAATGGGATGTCTTTGACATTTGGTAAATGATTGGGATGGTATGTAGAGCCTTCAATCGTGTTGTTGATGGTTACATGCAAGTAATCATAAAGATTCTCGTCAAAGTTATCGCTTTGATATGGAAGTTGTCCATCGTCTTTGATGACATCGATTCCGTATCCCAGTTGTTCTGCTTCTTGATAGGCCTTCTTATTCCAATGACCACTATCTAGAAAGGCAATCTTTTCTCTGTGGTTAGCTAAGTTCAACGGAACAGCAGCAAACTGACCAGTCCCACCACCTTGGCAGAATAGAATATGGTAGTTATCAGGAACATGCATTAGGTCCTTGATGTTTTGCTTAGCGTCATTTAATACATTTTCAAACAGGGTGCTGCGGTGTGAAATCTCCAAAATACTCATGCCACTATCGTTAAACGATGGCATCTCACGTTGAATCTGATCAATAACTGGTTTCGGCATTACTGCTGGACCAGCTGAAAAATTATATACAGTCACAATTCTCACTCCCAAAAATAGATTAAACGAAATAAAAAAGCCCCACAGAGACAGTTCTGTGGGGCCACTAGTTCAAGTGTATTGTCTTTTAGACCCCACAAAATGTTAACCATCTATGCAGGGCACAAGTTTCGTATAAATAGGCCTACATAAATGGATGTGTAGACCAGGAAGAGACAATTAAATTATTAATATTTGTATTTCTTAACATTTTAATTACCTCCTCCTTTAATTTAACCAAATTCTAACACACATATAATAATTTGCAAACAAAAATGTTATAATAAATCAAAATATACGTGTTTCATTGAAAGGAGAGTTTTATTTTGACTGAGTTTTATTTTGTTCGCCATGGTAAAACATTCGCCAATCAACAGGGGTTAAAGCAGGGGACGATTAACTCTGAAATCACCTACTTATCCGATTTAGGGAAGCAACAAGCACAGCATTTACATGATCATTTTGACATTAGTTTTGCCGATAAAATCTATGTAAGTCCACTTCAAAGAACTCAAGATACTGCTAATTATTTAAATGCTGGAGTCGGTCTACCGATCGAAAAAGACGAACGATTGTTGGAAATTTCATATGGTAAGTGGGATGGTCAATCCAATGCCGAATTGATGAAGACCTATCCAGAAGTCTTCGATGAAGAACTAGAGGATGTACTACCTAGTTATGCACCGCTAGCCGATGGGGAAACCTTTGAACACGTCGAACAACGCGTCAGTGAGTTCATGGAAGAAGTCGCTGCGAAGTATCCAGATGGCAAGTTCATCTTGGTATCACATGGTTTTACTGTGAAGTCAGCCATGTTGGTGGCATTAAGACAACAAGATGATCCAATGTCTGTGATTGAACCGGATAACACTTCCGTTACAAAGATTAGATTGAAGAATCATCAATACTACGTGGATTACTTTAACCGCATGTATTAAAAAAAGAGCCATACTGGCTCTTTTTTAGTCGAACATCATTATCTGAATTGCTAGCACAATTGTTGATAGTGATATTATAAGTGTTTCTTTAAACGGAAAGTGACTACCTAGACCGATTATAAAGATTTCAATCAATAAGATGATAAACGATGCTGATAGCAGTTTCTTCTTACTGGCAGAAATGAAGGTAAAGATAACCTGGAATAGGTTAATAAAGATGATTAATACACCCAACAGAATAGTCTGTTGGTTAGTATTGTCACCAATAATTAGTGGTAATGCTATGTATGTAAATATGAATAGGTTGATAAATGATCCGATGAGTTGAAACCCACCTGTAACAACGTCTCTACGAATCGTTTTTCCCTTCCTTCTATCAATATCAGTTATCATAAAATTCTCGATAATGTTATCATTTAAATATTAAAAATAAGAAAGAATTTAACTATGAAAAATGCGGATTTATTACTAATCGAACCAAAGAAAGACGAATTTTCTAACTTAATTGCTAATTCAACATCTATTAAACATAACTATTCCCATGTTGCGCTAGTTTACATTAATGATGGAGAAGAGTTTGTGATTCATGCGATTCCTAATCGAGGAGTCGTTAAACAAAGAATGAGTCAGTTCTTAGCTGACAGAAACGATCAAAGCATCGACTTGTATCGAGTGACTAAGGATATTGATAGAGACGAAGTGATTAGTCGTGCGAAAGCAATGCTTGGCAAACCTTATAACAATCTCTTTTTGAATCAACATGCTAGTTTTTACTGCTCACAATTGGTGACTCATGCCTATGAAAAAGAAGGATTGTTTGAACTAACACCATTACGATTTGGACAAGGCAAGCAGATTGATGAAGAGTGGGTTAAGTACTATCAGGAATACGAAATGACGGTACCAACTGATGAAATGGGCAGTAGTCCGAACTCATTGGTAGAGTCTAAGATGATTAAGTTAATTGAACATGTCCAATAAAAAAGAAGCCATCCTGGCTTCTTTTTTATAGTTGTGGAAATTCTTGCATATCAAAGAGGTGGCGTTCACGAATAGTGGTGTAATCTTCGTTTATCCTTGCTCGTTCCATATGAGCAGCTTTGATTGCGGGAAAGTCTCTTAATAACTCTTCGTTTAGATTAGTCTTGATGTTGCAAGAAATCATTTAGATATTCTTGTGATAGTTGGTATATCTTAGCTGAACTGTATTTTTCATGTGGTTCACTCCAGATACATAGGGCGGAGTCAATCTTTTGATTTCCCTTATAAATATCGGATGTGTTGTTGTCGTCCCAGACGCGTTCGTTCCATTTGTCTAGAAGTTCCTTCCAATGAAAACGAGATGGTGACGTGTACATCTTAGGAAAGTTAATTACATATAGATAGTAGAAGTTACAGTTAATTACCTTAAAACCGTGATGGACCAATTGAGGAAGGGTGGCTCTTAATCTGATTAGTTCTTTTCTGTCATCAGGATCACTTTGTTGGCCATTTTGACTCCAGTAGAAGACGGTAATGTTTTTATGATACCTATTGATGGTTCGTTTATGAAAACTATCATTCCAAGCGGTTAGTTTATAACCCTTTCTATTTACAAATGAATCAATCGAATTGATGTATTTAACGAAGTTATTTTCCTCAGTCTTGTTATCCAATGAGATTTCATCAGTGCCCATGCCAATATGATTGCCCTTAGGTAATAGTGGCAGGTATTCGGATAAGATTCTCTTAGAAAGCGTTAGGGTGCCTTTCTTGGAAAGTTTGAATTCATTATAGCCGTCTCGATATACCAGTTGTTTCTTCAAACGACGACCGGATTTGGTATAACTAAGTAGTTTTAGAATTCCTTTGTCGTGTCCAGGGAGATCGACTTCTGGAATTAACTCGATGTGTCTTTTTTGGGCATATTTAATCAGACTCTTTAGTTGAGCTTTACTTAGAAATGCCTTGTGAGTCTTACGATTGAAATATATACCATTTTTGACCTTGGCCTTTTTCGTAGTTTGACCCAGATAGCTGTTTTCGACACCAAATCGTTCGTTGTCGGTCAAATGTAGTAGCATGAATTCGGCATGATTTTTGGACAGAGTATCAATGTATTTACGGATTAATCTAGGTGAGTAAAACGATCGCGCACAATCCAATGTCATACCTTTGTTACCCTGAATGCTATTGGCCGATGATGTAATCCCAAACGAGAAAGCGGTTGATAGTACAACAACGGCGGTTAAACAAGCACTGATGATTTTCTTCACATTATCGCTTCCTTATACTTATATGAAAATAAGTATATCATAATGAAATTGAAATGGAGATTTATACAAAATTAAACACATTGTCTTTAAATTTTATAACGTTCTATAAACGTCTATAATTGCCGCTTTAATTACAATCTTCCTATGATACAATAAATCTATACACACAATATATTAAGGTGAATTAATATGGCCAATTATAGAACGCAAAGCGAATTAGATTTCGAAAAAGAAATTGTCCACCAATTAACGATTGGAAGTAATCAGTGGACAGAACGAAAAGATTTATACGAAGCTACACCCGATAAATTATGGGAAAACTTCAGAGAAAAACTTAATAGAAACAATATTGCAGTGTTAAAACATAAGGAACTAACTGATGAGGAGTTTAACCGTGTTAAAGCTCGCATCAGTAATGTAAAGAGTCCATACGATGCTGCTAAAATCCTAGATGCCGAAAATGGAATTGGTAAGATTGAGATTCCAAGAGACGACGCATCACTAGGGACTGTTACATTAAACATATTCTGGAAGGCAGATGTTGGCGGAGGACATTCAAGTTATGAAATCGTTCGCCAAGCCATCAGACCACGTTCAAATGACGATGATTCAGATCGTCGTTTTGATGTGACTTTATTAATCAATGGTCTTCCATTAATTCAAATCGAATTAAAGAAATCAACGGTTGAAATTAACCAAGCATTTAACCAAATCAAAAAGTACGCCGGTGAAAATAAATACACTGACATTTACTCATTACTACAAATGTTTGTCATCATGAGTCCTGACAGCTCAGCTTACTTTGCTAATGCTCGTCCTGATGAATTCAACAAGTCATTTGTCTTCAAGTGGCGTGACGAGGATAACAATCCTGTCGAAAATGGGATGGACTTTGCTAAGTCAGCATTGAATATTCCAATGGCTCATAAATTAGTCAGTGAATACAAAGCCATTGATGAAGAACGTAAGAAGTTATTATTACTTCGTCCATACCAAATCTACGCGATTGAAGCGGTGCTAAAACGTATTAAAGAACACGAGAATGGATACGTTTGGCACACCACCGGTTCTGGTAAGACATTAACATCATACAAGACCGCTAAATTGGCTGCTCAAATGCCTTCAGTCGATAGGGTTGTCTTCTTAGTTGACCGTAAAGCACTAGATGATCAAACGGTTGGTAACTTTAGAGCTTACGCATCAAACGATGATATGACCATCAATAAGACCGACAATACTTCGAAGTTACGTCAGGCCTTATTAAAGGGTGGCAATAACATCATCATCTCATCGATTCAAAAGATGGCTAATTTAGTTAATGCGGAAGAACAAGCTCAAGATGAAGGAAGAAATACCAGAGTATCTCAATCTAAGTTATTAGATAAACGAATTTGTTTCTTCGTTGATGAAGCACACCGTTCTCAATTCGGAAAGATGCGTCAAGACATCAGTAATGCATTCAAGAATGCCAATTGGTACGGATATACCGGTACTCCAATCTTCCATGAAAATAGAAAGAAGTTCCAAGGAGACCGCGGAGTTACCACCCAAGAACTATTTGGTAAAGAATGTCACCGTTATACCTTAGTTAATGCTCTAGAAGATCATGCAGTTCTTCCTTTTAACGTTGAACATGTGAACACCATTGCCAACGTTAATGAAATCGTTGAAGAAATCATGCAAAAAGAGACCGCTAAGGAACTAAAGAAAAAGGGTCAAGAAATAACCATCTCAGAAGAAAATGACATCAAAAATGAATTAAGCGAAATGTCTGATGTGGAAAAGGAATCATACCTTCCAAATGATATATACGAAAAAGATGAACATTTGGATCAAGTTGTTGATTATATCTTAACCACAGGTCCTAAGAAGATGAGTCTAGGTAAGGGGAATTACAACGGAATTTTGGCCACTAGTTCAATTCCAATGGCCATTCGTTATTACCAAAAATTCAAGGAACGTAAGAAATTACATCCAAATGATGTCGATAAAGATTGGCCTCGTGTTGCAATTACATACTCACTAGCTGAAAACGATGATGCGCACAAGGAAAATATGGATGGAATGGATGAAGCAATAGCCGACTACAACGCCATGTTTGATACCAACTTCCATAACAACAATGAAGAAATTAATCTTTATAACGAAGATGTTGCGAAGAGAACTGCTCGTCGTGAATCTTATTATGCCCATTTAAAACGTGATCAAGAAATCAACCTAGTAATTGTTGTGAACAGATTATTGACTGGTTTTGATGCACCACGTTTGAATACTTTATTTGTCGATAAGATGTTCGAATACGCGAACTTGATTCAAGCATATTCAAGAACCAACCGTTTGGAAAATAATGATTTAAAACGTGAAGGTCAAATCGTCACATTTAGAAAGCCAGCTATCTCTCAACAAAATGAAGAAGATGCTTACCGCTTATACGGTGGTGAAGGTTCATACGAAGAACTAATGCGTCCTAAGTACATGGATGCGGTTGCTAAGTTCAAGAGTGAAGTTGCTCATTTGAAACGCATCGCACCAAATGCTGATGCCGCCGATGATTTAAAGGGTAAGGAAGCAAAGGTTGATTTTGTAAAGACATTTAGACGTGTTAATACACAATTGAACTCATTAACTATGTATAACGACTTTACTTGGGATAATGCCGAAGAAGAATTCGGGATTAGTGAAGATGAAGTCCAACACTACATTGGAAAGTTCCAACGTATTAAATCTGAAATCCAAGAAAATCAAGACGATGATGAAGACGACGAACTAAGTAATTTGGACTTTTCACTATCAATTGGATCAACCGTTTTAGTAGATTATGACTACATCACCGGTCTACTAAAAGAATTAGTCGATATGCGTAACAGTTATGATACTGATAAAGAATATCAAGAAAACATGACTGATTACTTACAAAAGGAAGCTGAAATTCAAGAACAGATTAATAAGTACGAAAAGTCTGGTCACGAAAAGCAAGCTGCATTATTACGTGAAATCTTGTCTTACTTAGATGAACACGTGGTTGAACCAGATAAGTTTGATGACTTTGTTCAACAATACAAGAGCAACAAGTTAAATAGTTTGGTAAATGATTTCGCTGATAAGTGGGGATTAGACCCAGAAGAACTAAAACGGGTCGCAACAGAACGCCATCGAAACATTGAAGAAGGTTCTCACCTACAAAATCTAATCGACCATGGTGACTTAGACCACGCCGCTGAGCAACAAGGCGATGATAATCTAAAGATACCAATTATCTATAACGCTAAAGCAAATCAAAGTATCAATTCATTTATTGATAAAGATATTGATGCATACCTATAAGGAGAATAAACATGCCTGAAGAAAAAACACAAAGCCTAGAAAGTGCACTTTGGAGTGCCGCTGATGCACTACGAGGTAACATGGATGCCTCTGACTACAAGAACTATTTATTAGGATTGATTTTCTATCGTTTCCTATCAGTAAAAGCACTAAAGGCATTTGCTGAAAGCAACCGTATGGATGAAAATAACCATGAAGAATTAAAGAAACAATACACACAATTCTTGGATCCAAATAACATGATTGGTGACATCAAGACTAGAGAAGCCACTATGTCATCACTATTGAACAAGAATGGATACCACATTGAACCAGAAAACCTATACAGTTCACTAATCGATAACATTAATGATGGTAGCTTTGAAATTGAACAATTAGAAACCGCTTTGCATGAACTAGAATTATCAACCAATAACCAAAGTTCACACAGTGATTTCGACGGTCTATTCCAAGACGTTGATTTACACAGTAACAAGCTTGGTGGAACCATTCGTCAAAGAAACCACGCCATTAGTGAAACCATGTTGGCATTAAACAGCATTGATTTATTCGGCCACAATGGGGATGTATTGGGGGATGCATACGAATACCTAATCGCCCAATTCGCCAGTGATGCTGGTAAGAAGGCCGGAGAATTCTATACTCCACGCCAAGTATCTGACATCATCTCACAAATTGTGACTTACAAACGTAATGATGGTGATTACCAAATCAGAACCATTTATGATCCAGCCGTTGGTTCAGGTTCATTACTATTGAATGTAGCCCAACACGTTGATAGACCAGAACTAATCAAGTACCACGGTCAAGAACTAAACACCACTACTTACAACTTGGCTCGTATGAACTTAATGCTTCACGGTGTCTCATACGAAGACATGGAACTACGTAATGGTGATACCTTGGACAAGGATTGGCCTGTTGAAGAACCATACCAATTCGACGCCGTTGTAATGAATCCACCATACTCTGCAAAGTGGGATAATGATGATTCACGTCTAGCTGATCCAAGATTTAGAGATTACGGAGCACTTCCTCCAAAGTCTAAGGCTGACTTTGCATTCCTATTACACGGTTTATACCACTTGAAGGAAAACGGTACGATGGGAATTGTGCTTCCTCACGGTGTCCTATTTAGAGGTGCTAAGGAAGGTAAGATTCGTGAAAAGCTCATTGAAGATAACAGAATCGATGCAGTAATCGGTCTACCAGCCAACATCTTCCATTCAACAAGTATTCCAACTCTTGTATTGGTATTGAAGAAGAATAAGGATAACTCAGATGTCTTATTCATCGATGCTTCTAGAGAGTTCGAAAAGGGTAAGAACCAAAACAATATCACCGAAGAAAATATCGAAAAAATCATCGATACTTACAAGAACAGAAAAGACGTCGACAAGTATGCCCACGTCGCAAGTTACGATGAAATTAAGGAAAATGATTTCAACCTAAACATTCCTCGTTATGTTGATACTTTCGAACCAGAACCAGATATCGATATTAATGAAGTAAAACAAAACATCGCAGATCTTGATGCAGAAATCGCAAAGGTTCAAAAAGAATTCGATGAAATGGCAGCCGATTTAGTTGAAACGGATGTGGATAAGAATGACAAAGACTAATGTACCTAGATTAAGATTTAGAGAATTTGATGGTGAATATGTTTTAAGTTCTATTAAAGACATTACTAATAAGGTAAAATCATATTCTTTATCAAGAGATTATGAGGTTAATGATAGTAGGACTGAATATGTACATTATGGAGATATTCATACCAGGTTAAACAATATAATTAATGACGGTGATAAACTTCCTAATATAAAAGATGGGAAGTATACACTATTAAAAAGTGGAGATATAGTCGTTGCGGATGCTTCTGAAGATTATAACGAAGTTGCTAAACCAATGCTTTTAGAAAATATAAATAATAGAAACGTAGTATCCGGACTTCATACGATAGCCTTAAGATTGGATGAAGTGGATTCTCTATACTTATATTATTTTATGCAAACAGATATTTATAAAAAGAACTGTTATAGACTAGCTAATGGTATGAAAGTATATGGAATTAATTATGACAATTTAGGGAAAATAAGAATAAATTTATCATCGTATACTGAACAACAAAAAATTGGTTCATTTTTTGAAAAGATAGATAAGATTATTGAACTTCAAACTAAAAAGTTAGAACAACTAAAGAAAATAAAACAAGGATATCTACAAAAGATATTCCCACAATATGGAGAATCGGTACCTAGATTGAGATTTAGTGGATTTAGTGATGAATGGAAAGTAAGTAAAGGAAAAGCAATTTTCTATAACTTTTCTGATAAGAATCATGAAGGCTTGCCACCACTTTCAGTTACTCAGGATCAAAAGATTTGGTACAGGGATGAATTAGATCCAGCTCTCTCTTATGATAAGCAAAAACTTTCAACTTATAAACTTATTGATAAGAACTATGTAGTGATAGGTCTAAGATCGTTTGTTGGTGGATTTGCTATTTCCGATAAGAGAGGAATAGTTAGTCCGGCATACACAATATTAAAGTTTAGAAATACTCCATGGGACTTTTATTTCACAAGAAATTTATTTACTAGTTATGTATTTATTCAGAGTTTAAAGAAGATAACCTATGGAATAAGAGTTAATGGTAGAAGTATAAGTTACAATGACTTTTCAACATTGCCTTTAGTTTATACCGATAATTTAGAAGAACAAAAAAAGATAGGTGCCTTACTTAATACATTTGATAGTCTAATTGAATTACATGAAAAGAAATTAGATAATATTAAAAAAATGAAGAAAGCATATTTACAAAATATGTTTATTTAAAAAAAGCGTCCGCATATTATAGTGGACGCTTTTTTACATACTTATTAATTAAATCACCTATTAGTATAGCTTCTTTTAAGTCTTGCTTATTTCCAACAAGAATACCACCTTTATTTTGGCAAGCTTGGTTAAAATTTGATTTTTTTACTTCATTTTCGCTAAGATATGCGTAACTATCTGTTAAATAAACTGGGTGATAGATGTTTTCTACAGAATTTATATTTTTTTGGATCAGTATAGCGTAATTTGTAGATATTGGGAAAAGCAGTTCGTTTTTGCTCATCATATGTATTGAATGTTCACCGAAAATAAAACCACTAGATGACATTTTTTTACATAGAACAAAATTCCAATTATCAGAAATGCTGTGTATTAGTCTTCTTTCAAAATCGGTTAATGAAAAAAGTGAATAAGATTTAATATCACTTTTCATTTGTTCACAGTCATTCTGAAGTGAAAAAGGTGCATATATATCTTTAAAATCATCACTGGATAAATTATCAATGTATGATAAGTGGTCAGGACTTCTATGGTTAAGTAAGAAAAAAAAGGAAATAATAACTAACCTATTGTGATGATTTTTTAGTGAGAATTTTCCTTTCGAATGTGATGATTGTACTCCTCTTATTATCTGTATGAAATTATTTTCTATCTTAGATAATCGTTGCTCTACATATTGTTCATTGTTATTAATTTTAGTGAATTCAATTTTTAGCTTTTCTTTATTAAACAAATTTGGATTACAAATATAAATATCAAATAATGTTTTTTTTGATGATTCTGCATTGATAGAATCATAAATTGTTTTTGCTTGCAAAATCGATTTTATAGGTAGTTCTTTTATATCTCCATTGTAGTAGCAGCAAACTATTTTTCCGTTTTTTGAAAATTGCTTAATATAAGATTGCGGAATATAGTGTTCTTTTTTGGTTTTTGACATAATTCTAAAATCACTCCATTCTGATTGGATGTTTAAAAAATAAAAGCTGCTGAAACAATGATTTTATATCATGATTACAGCAGCTTCTTAAGTTATGGAGGCGGCGGGAGTCGAACCCGCGTCCGAGCATATCGCCATTCGAATATCTACGCTCATAGGGATACTATTTGAAGTTTCACTGACCAAAGCACCGTATTCCGGGGTTAACATGATCAGCTAACCTGATTAATCTCTTTTACTTAACTTCAGGTGTGAGCAAGTAACGTAAGCCTATCAATTATAAAACCCAAGTTAGCCCCTAGGCAAAGCTAGTTGGATTGTCGTAGACTGCTTATTAGGCAGCTAAAGCGACGTTGTTTGAATTATTGTTTGCAGTTATAATTTAAAAACTGGACGGTTGAGCAGACGCCGCTGCGAACGCAATCCGAATTCGAACTATACCCGTCGAATCCATAACGCCCCCAAAAGGTACATATCAATGTTACCATATTTATAAGGACAGTGAAACGATATTCTCATATAAAACACCATTTAGGGTGCGTTTTACACCATTTTATTGTTATAATGGAGTCTATACCTAAATAAATGAGGGTGAATTAATGAAAAGCAATTCAATTGCAAACGAAAATGTGCCACACTTTTACGTGCGTTTAAAACACCGTAAGATAGAAAAGTGGTACGTCAATGAAATGCAAGCGGGAAAGCATCAACGCAAAGCATTCAATCATTCAGACGAAAAGGCAAAATTTGAAATTGATCAAATCGGCTTCTATCAAAAACATTTATGGTTTCACTTTGAAAACGAAAGTGATGCCGGATGGATTCCTAACAAATTCATTCGTAAAAATTACAGAATCTTAAATCTACAGGCTAGTAAGGATAATACCGAGGCTTCTAACGAAGAAAAGGCGTTATCAGTATTGGTTCATTTCTCTAGACCAGATTTTGACGTGTACGAAAAGTTAGGCAAGATTACTGATAATTTATCCGATGTAACCTTTAAGAGCATTCTGGTTAAAAGTGTTGGATCATACAAGGATTTGACTAAGAAGTCATACCGTCGTGTGAGAAGCCAGATTAATCGTAACCGTCCGGTGATGTTATGGGGCAGACGAGATAATCAATGTATTATCCTATTTGGTTTTAACCACCGAGTATTTTTCTACTTTGATCCTGAAGATGGGTTGAACAAGACGATTACAGTTAAGGAATTAACTAAGCTATGGAAGAGAAGTGGCTATAAGGCCATTAGTTACTAGCAAACAAAAAAGACAGCCAAATGGCTGTCTTTTTCTTTATTATCACCCGCACGGGGATCGAACCCGTAACTCCGCCTTGAGAGGGCGACGTCTTAAACCAGTTTGACCAGCGGGCAATATCACTAATCAATCACTATATATTTATACTACTATTCATTTTTAGCACTGTCAATGCTGATAACCGTTGACATAAGAGTGTTTTGAGTATTAATATTAATTATGTAATCAGTTATTGAGTATTCGCCAAATTGGTAAGGCAGAGGACTCTGAATCCTTAATTTACTGGTTCGAATCCAGTATACTCAGTTTCTAAGCGTACATAAAAAAGCACCGTCACAATTAAGTGAGGGTGCTTTTTTTGTAACTCAATAAGCTGATGCATTGAATTTAACACATTAACTAAGTATGAAGAATGATAATATAACTTATGGTGTAGAAATCAATGTAATAAATTTTTTATTATTGTTTCCTTCTAAGCTTATTACTTTAAATGATTAACAGCGTATGTTGCTTCATCATTCGTAAACTTATCACCATTACTAGAAGATAATTGTTCTTTAACAGCATCTTTTGACATGTGCATATCTTTGTAATATGTTTCAGCAGATTTTAAAGCGTTTTCCTTCCAGTTAACATCTTTTAAATTATCGATAGCATACTTTGCATCGTTAGATTTGAATTTACCACCGTAACTAGAAGTTAATTGCTCATATATAGCTTGTTTTGACATATGCATATCTCTAGCATATGTTTCAGCTGATGCTAAAGCGTTTTTCTGTTCAGATGTAGCACTATCATCTTTGTTATCTGAGTTACTTTCTGATGAAGAAGATGAGTTTTCTTTAGAAGATTTAGAAACTTTGCTAGAAGAGCTTTGAGTTTCATTAGATGATTCTGAGTTTCCTGAGCTAATTACAGCACTCATTATTAAAAATGAAACTACAATTACAACCCAGATCCACCATACTTTGTACCAAGGCTTAATTTGATTATTTTGCATCGGTAGCTCCTTTTGCTGGTTTTTGTAAGAACTCAAAAACTACAGCGATGATTAGTAGAACGATTGATGGAAAAGCAAAAATCATTGATAGACCGGATAGAACACTACCAATGATTCCAAGAACAGGACCAACAACAGAAATGCTTAATTTTTTAGCATAGTAAAAAGCAATAACATTTAAAATAACACCAATCCATGTAACTGCATAGAAGAAATTACCGCTGCTTGCATTTCCATTTTCATTAATTGCTTGTGCGATTACAACGAACCAAGAAATAAATAACATTACACAGTTGAAAATGTTAAAAATTGCGGTCCAAGTATTCATTTTAGACTTCATAAATATATCACCTCAAAAAGTATTATGTATATTAGAACACGTGTTGATTATAACATATACACTCATTAATTTTTAAGGTTATTTTAAGATTTGTGGAATAAGGAAGAATAACACAGAATATTAAAGTTGTACTTATTTATATTAAAAACAATTTATAATTCGTACATCTTGTCAAATTGATCTTTCAATAATATCAATTATTATTAATATAACAATATTGATTTAATGTTTAACTACCTTATAAATAACAGAAAAATATTTTGATTTCATTATATTTATATCATTTCCTGATAATTAATTTATTTTTTCATTCATATAAAACATTTATTGGACTATGAGACACAATCTAAAAAAATTTCATAGATAACTAATTGCGACAACCAAGAGGTCAATAATTATGGCCATCAGAATTGCAGATAATAAGGCATATAAGGTGAATCTTTTTTCGTCGCCGAATATGTTCATTCGTTTAATATTACGATCAAATATGTTAGCAACCTTTTGATAGGATGTTTTTAAAGATTCCTTTCGAGTTTTTGATGCTTTGTTTGATTTGTTGTTATAAATTTCATGTATAAATTTGATAATACGTTCTCCTATATTTTTTTATAGATTAACATATCAATAATCACCTTAAAATATAGTGAAAATGTCACAATTAGTGCATTTTATACGAAAATTAAATTCATTAATATTCATCGTTTTTAGGATAGTTATTAACATTTTTTATTTATACAAAATGTTTTATAAAAAAATTAAAATAATCGCCTACAAATGATTTTAATCACAAGATAATAGACACCTAGATGTTTATTAAGGTAGCATCACTTGTTTAAATAAATCATAAATAACACTAGGCCAATAAATATTATTTTTTTAATATGTTAGAATCGAGTTAAACGAATGGTAAGGGGTGATTAGTTTGCAAATTATCAGTGATGTATTAGCGTTAATTGTCGCGATTGAAGCATTGTTCATCATGATCTTAGAAATGTTCTTTAGTCGTACCAAGATAGCTCAAAAGGCATTTGATTTATCGATGGAATACCTATTTACACCTGAGACTAAGATTAGTATGGCTAACCAAGGACTATACAATGGTTTTATTGGTGTCGGCATTCTATTGACGATGTTTGTTCTACCACAATCAATTGCAACTTTTAACCTATATCTATTTATAGGATTTGTGGTCGTTGCCGCTATCTTTGGTGGCTTTACCGTTAACAAGAAGATTATCATCACACAAGGTTTGCCAGCAGCATTGGCATTGATCTCAATATTCATTACAAATAACATTTAATACACCGACGTCACTTGATAGTGGCGTTTTTTATTTACTAAAAAATCCTTATCATATGGCAGATAAGGATTCTTAGAGAAGATTATAGTATATGTAAAACCAACACGATTAAGGCAGTTAAGATCGTCTTAATCATAAGTGGCCAGTCAATTACGTCTAACGTGAAGAGAATGACTTCAAAAATTACGAAGGCAATCTCAAAAATGGCTAGCTTTTTTAATTGCACTTTTCCAATGAACATAATTAGTAGTTGTGCAATCAAACAAATTACTAGGGTAATTAGCGAGAGGACGTAAAACCAGCTATATATTTGGGAAAATCCCTCAGTTTCCATCCGATTGGAGGTCTTCAAAAGGATTAGGCCAAATACCAGACTAGAGATTAATAGGTATAAATTTGCGAATATACATAGTAATCGTACAGTCTTATTGTTATTCTTTTTCAATTTTTCTCCCCCTTAGTAGTTATCAGCTATATTGAAAAGGAATATTCGTATTTTACAACTTTAATATGAGAGAAAAGTAAATCCGGTTTTTAGAATGAAAGATGAAAATAAAAAATCCTTCATCGTATATGGCAAATTTATAAAGTAAAAGCATCAATTTATTGGCTAAATGGCTTTGCGGTGGTGGATTGGTGCCTTTAGAAAGATTTAACCATTATGATAGAAAATTATACACAGTGTCTAAAAGTGGCATTTATATTTTATTGTATTCTTATTTGAAGTGTCTTAAATCAGATTATTTAAATCGATCACTAATAGGGGCGAAAATTAAAAAATAATAAGCTTAAAAGCCTAGATTTCTTAAAAGTAACAAACATGTAATATTTGAAGCAAAATGAATTATAGACCTTATTTATAGGCATTCTTATATTACAATAACTTTAAAAATCATCTGAAACTTAAAATAAACTTAAAACTTTCTTTAAAAATGATTATATAAAGTATATAATTCCTTTTGTTTCAATTATAAATTTTTAGTTAGGGGTTTTTAAGTTATGAATTATAACCAAGATTCAAAGTTACATTATAGAATGTACAAATCTGGTAAATCATGGGTAATCGCTGCCGTTGTAGCCGTTACCATGGGAACTGGTTTCTACATGACCCAAGCAACAGCTCATGCTGATGCAACTCCTGCGGCTGATAAGACGACTGTAAAAGCTACTGTCCAACCCACAGCAACTACCACAGCTGCCCAACAAGGCGCAAGCACTACAACTACCACAGACACTACTACTACCAAGAGTGATACTGATAAGGGTGGCACTGCAACTTCAACAGTTACAACTGGTGAAGCAAGTGCTCATAGTGATAGTTCAGATGGTAAGAATGATAAGGAATACAATAACCCAGCTGGTACCAATGCTGCGAACTCAAACGGTACAGATGCCAACACTAACAACCAAGTAGTTAACGCATCAAACGCTACTCCAATTCCAGCACCTGTGACTGGTAATGACAGTAACAACACCACAACAACTGCAACTACAACACCAGCAACCACAACAGTTGCAACTACCAATAACACTGCTAACGCTAACCAAGCTACTAATAACAACAATGTTACAGTAGCTACTGGTGATGCCAGCAAGGATAATGGTACTAACAATACTACTAACAACCAAACAACAACCACTGATAAAAATGCTAGTGCAACTAAGACTACTACATACAAGAAAGTCACATTAATCAAGCCTAGATCATTTAGTGATAGTCAAATTAAGCAATTTAACCAATTCAATGCACCGGTTAAGTTTACTAAAAAATACGTAACTAACATTGATGGTTATTTAACTGCTGATACTTGGTACCAACCAAAGAAGATTTACCGTAATGGTAAGAAGTGGTCAAAATCAACTAAAAAAGATTACAGACCAATTCTAATGTACTGGTGGCCAAGTAAGACTGTTAAGGCTAACTATGCTAACTACTTTAATAAGTCACTAAACATTAATGACAAGAAGAAATACAATGTTAAGAGTGATGCTAAGAAGCTTCATAAAGCTGTCTTAAACATCCAAACTAACATTGAAAAGACCATTACTAAGACTAAGCATGTTAATTGGCTACACACTGCCATGACTGGTTTCATCAAGACTCAAAGCATCTGGAATGTTAAGAGTGAAAAGCCGGTATATGGATGGGGTAACCTACAAGGTGGAAGCTTTAAGTACGTTAACAGCAAGACTACCAAGAATGCCAATTCTAGATACAGATTGCTAGGTCGTGCTTACACCATGCAAAAGAAGAACAACTACAAGAACTATGAATTGTTATTAGCTAATGATGTTGATAACTCAAACCCAACTGTTCAAGCAGAAGATTTAAACAACTTCTACTACCTAATGAATATCAGTTCAATCTTAGGCAAGGGTGCAAATGGTAACTTCGATGGTGGTAGAGAAGATGCTACTGGAAGTATGGATTACGACATTACTCAGTTAATCGAAAACTTCCAAGTTAAGCGTTTCAACATGACATCAGACGCTAAAGCTAATGCTCACTTGAACCTACTTGAAGATGGTGCACCAGAATCACGTGTATCAGTTGCTCAAGACGGTAACAAGGGATTAACTCATGATATGGATAACACTAACACATTAGTATATCCATTTACATTAGCTCCAGGTAAGCGTAGTCAACTTAGCCAAGTTATCACTAATGACTGGGTAAACCGTGGAGATGACTATACTGAAAACAAAGTTACTCCAAACTACTCATTCCTAAACGTTCATGATGGTGTGCAAACATTTATCGCTAACATCATTTCTGATATTTCAAAGGATAACCCAAATGCTCCTACTAAGGCAGTATTGAACAAGGCTATCAAGATTTACGATCAAGATCAATTTGCAACTAACAAGAAGTATGCAGAATACAACATTCCAGCAGCTTACTCATTACTACTTTCAAACAAGGATGTAGTTCCTCGTGTCTACTATGGTGATCTATACCTAGAAGGTGACCAATACATGGCTACCAAGTCACCATACTTCGACTCAATCACCACCATGCTAAAAGACCGTGTTAAATACGTTTCTGGTGGACAACAAATGAGAATGCAAGGAAACGACATTTTGACTTCAGTTCGTTTCGGTCAAGGTGACTTAACACCAACCAGCACTAGTGCAACTGGTCGTCAATCAGGTTACTTATCAGTAACTTCAAACAATCCAGATGTATCCATCACTAGCCCAATCAAGATTTACATGGGTGCAGACCACAAGAACCAAGAATACCGTCCAGAATTAATGACTACCAAGGATGGTTTGACTGTATTCCACAATGATCAAGAAGCAAGCAAGTACGTTGTTAAGACAGATGCTGAAGGTTACCTACACCTAGACAACACTCAAGTATTTGGTGCAAGCAACCCAATGGTTTCAGGTTACCTATCAACTTGGGTACCAGTAGGAGCAAGTGATAACCAAGACGTTAGAACTCAAGCTTCAACTAAGAAGAGTAAAGATGGTAAGACATTCCATTCAAACGCAGCTCTAGATTCACACGTTGCTTACGAAGGATTCTCATCATTACAACCAATTACTAAGAATAACAGCAAGAAGACCGATGTTGTGATTGCGAAAAACGCAAGCCTATTCAAGGAATTAGGAATCACTGACTTTGAATTCCCAGGTCACTACATGCCAGTTCACAACGATTCATCATTCGTTGATACCACTGAAGAAAATGGTTATGCATTCTCTGATCGTTACAACTTAGGTATGGATGGTAAGTCAACTAAGTACGGTACTGTGGATCAATTAATCGACGCCAACAAGGCATTACATGCTCAAGGTGTTCACACATTAACCGACTATGTTATGAACCAACTATATGACTTAAACGGTCAAGAATTAACTACTGTTACTCGTATCGATGGTTTTGGTAAGAAACCTAAGAACAAGAAGAATCAAATCAACAACGCATTATACGTTGCAAGTACTAAGAGCAGCAAGAAGGATTACCAATACAAGTTTGGTGGCAAGTTCTTGTCAATGTTGAAGAAGAAGTATCCTTCATTATTCAAACAAAAGCAAAAATCAACCAACGAACCAATTGATTCAAAGACACATATCAAGATTTGGAGCGCTAAGTACATGAATGGTACTAGTATCCAAGGTAAGGGTATGGGTTACCTTCTAAAGAAGAACGGCCAATACTTCAAGCTACACAAGTAAAAGCCAATAAAAAAGAAGCTATCGTTTGATAGCTTCTTTTTGTTTACTTAACTGTAGCACCAAGGCTGCCCTTGAAGTGACTTAGAGCAAAGTCATGACCAGCTTGGGTTAATCCAGCAACACCTTTTTCATGAACGACAACGTCGTAATTTAAGTTGTATGCGGAAATAGCAGTGTGTAATACACAGATATCTGTGCAGACACCCACTAGGTGTAATGTATCTACTTTTCTTTCACGGAGACGAAGATCTAAATCAGTTCCGGCAAAGGCACTGTATCTAGTCTTGTCGTACATGTAGACCTTTTCTTCATCCTTGTGTTCGTTGTACCAGTCGTTTAGTTTTCCGTAGAAATCACGACCCCAGGTATCCTTTAAGTTATGTGGTGGGAATAACTTAGTTTCTGGGTGGTAGGGGTTATTTTCTTGATGCAAGTCGGTTGGTAGGATAACCCACTTGCCAGCTTGACGAAATTCTTCGGCTAAATCAACGATGTAATCAACTAGCACTTGGCCAGGTTTTCCAACGGTTAGCTTTCCTTTTTCATCAACGAAATCGTTTGTGTAATCAATAATCAGTAGGGCTTCATTACTCATAATGGATAACTCCTTAATTAAATTACTACTATTATATATGAGTATAAAAAAATAACCAGTTTTATTTATCGAAAACATAAGAAAAAAGTAGGACAAAATGTCCTACTTAAAATTTTAATAAGTCTAAATCCATCACGTTTAAAATGTTTGCGATAATCACAATCCAATTAATGACTACTAATTCAAGATTAATATCAGGAGTAAGCATGCATGCAGCAAAAAAGACTAGGACTAAAATGCCTAAAAAGACTTCCTTTGCGAAGATGCTTCTCAAAAAGAAATTAAAGATGATTTGAATTAAATAGCATAGAGCGAGGACAAAGAATAGTGAGCCGATCATAACGGCATTTTCAATGTCGATACCATCCGAAAATGCGTATACCATTCCGGTCGCCGTATATAGGGCCACTAGGAAGAATTCACAAATTGAGATGATAATCGCGGCAATCTTACTGTTCATTTCATAACTCCATTTTTTAAACTAACAGTATAAAATAATACTATTTGCAATAAAATACGTCAAGTTGTTGCTTTTTATAGTATAAAAATTTTGTTATAGTATAATGTGATTATTCAAAAGATAAATCGAGGAAATATTTACCGAGGTCTAAGATATGACTGGTAGAAATCCAAACGTCGTTAAACGCCATCGAGCTTGTATCAGTCATTTCACTGAAGTAATCCAAAAGGTGACTGTTTTCTTCTAAAAATGATCGATTCATGCGGTTGGCACGAATGCGATTTTTCGGGAAGAAGAGGTCAGGATTACCGACAGCAACGTCGTCTTGAATTAGCATTTGGATGGCGTTGTTGTACTTATTATTATTAATGATGACCTTGTCAGGATTGTTCTTAACAAACGTCAAAACGTTTCTTAATGCATCAGAATTACTTCCCATAGTATTACTCCTTTGTGTGTATTTAATAAAAGGGTAATGCAATCCCTTTTAAAATCAACGAGTAGAGTATATAATAATCTTTTGAATTTTAAAACGGCAAATACTAAAAAAATCGTTCGGAGTGAATGTAAATATGATAAAACTTGCTAAGAAGTATTTAGTATGGTGGGCAGTTGTTGCAGCTGTCCTATTTATGGTTGTGCAAGTCTCATGTGACTTGTATTTACCAACCGTTACTTCTAACTTAATCGACAAAGGGGTCGCCCAAAATGATATTAACTATATCTGGACACAAGGTCTTAAGATGTTAGGAGTTGCGTTTATCGGGGTCCTAGCAGCCGGAGGGAACATCTTCTTTGCTGCTACCCAATCCCAAAAGATGGGTAAGAAAATTAGATCAGCTTTATACCGTAAGATTATTTATTTAGCTGACCAAGACTTGGATAAGTTTGGGGATGCATCATTGATTACTAGAAATACTAATGATGTTGTGCAAATCCAAAACGTAATGATTCAAGTATTAAGAATGATGGTAATGGCACCAATTATGCTAGTAGGTGCAATGGTATTGGCCTTTGTTAAGAGTCCACATCTTACCGTTGTCTTCCTATGCGCCTTAGGTGTCTTATTAGTCTCTGTATTTGTCATCATGTCATTTGCCGGACCTCTATTTAAGAAGTTACAAGGCCAAACTGATAGATTGAACCTAGTCTTTAGAGAAGGTCTAACCGGTGTTCGTGTTATCCGTGCATTTAACCGTGATCAATATGAACAAGACCGTTTTGACAAGTACAACAACAAGTACGCTAAGACAGGAATCAGAGTCTTCATGCTTACCTCATTAATGTTCCCACTTATGACTTTCATCCTAAGTGGAACCAACGTTGGAATCGTATGGTTTGGTGCCAAGATGATTTCTACTAACTCACTTGCAGTTGGTAACTTGGTATCATTTATGACTTATGCTACTCAAATCTTGATTAGTTTCATGATGCTTTCAATGCTTTTCGTATTTATTCCTAGAGCTCAAGCATCGGCAAGTCGTATCAATGAAGTATTAGACGTTAACGATTCAATCGTCGACGCTGATGAAACTGTTGCACCAAAATCTGATTCAGCTAGTCTTTCATTTGACCACGTTGATTTCAAATACGGTGACAGCAAGAAGTTAGCGCTTCAAGATATTAACTTCTCAGCTAAGGCTGGCCAAACCGTTGCCATTATTGGTGAAACTGGTTCTGGTAAGTCTAGTTTGGTTAACTTGATTCCGCGTCTATACGACGTTTCAAGCGGTGAAATCAAGATTGATGACACTCCAATCAAGGACATGTCACAAAAAGAACTTCACAAGTTAATCTCAATTACTCAACAAAAAGCAGTTCTATTCACAGGTACTGTTAAAGAAAACATGATGTACGGTAATGAAGATGCTACAGATGATGAAATCTGGCATGCGCTAGAAGTTGCTAAGGCAGCCGACTTCGTTAAAGAAGAAGGCGGATTAGACACCCGTGTTGAACAAAACGGGGACAACTTCTCTGGTGGACAAAAACAACGTTTAGCAATCGCTAGAACAATTCTAAAGGACGCTGACGTTTATGTATTCGATGACTCATTCTCAGCATTGGACTTCAAGACAGATGCCGAGTTAAGACAAGCATTGAACAAGGATGAAAAGATTCAAAGCGCTGTAACAGTGATTGTTGCCCAAAGAATCTCAACAGTTGCTGATGCAGACGTCATCTTGGTATTGAACAATGGTAAGGTTGTTGGATCAGGTACTCATGCAGAACTATCCAAGGATAACCCATATTACCGTGCTATCTTAGACTCACAAATTAAGAAGGGAGATGACGACCGTGCATAATCATGGAAAAGGAAAAGGCGCAAAAGCAGAAAACTTCTGGTCAGCAACATGGCGCTTAGTGAAGTATGTTAAACCATGGATGCTAGGAATCATCTTCACATTAATCATGGCAATCGCTGCCGTAGTACTACAAATTGTGACTCCTAAAATTTTAGGGGAAGCCACTACTGAAATTTACAAGGGTGTTATGAAGGCCTTTGTAATGAAGAAACAAGGTTTACATGTTTCTTCAATTCCAATCGATTTTACAGCGGTTGGTCATATCCTAATTACAGTTGCTTCATTATATATCTTGGCTGCGTTATTCAACGTCGGTCAACAATTCATTATGACTTACATTTCTCAAAAGGTTGTTTACCAATTGAGAAAGGACCTGAAAGCTAAACTAGAACGTTTACCAATCTCATACTATGACACTCATTCCAATGGGGATATCATGTCTAGAATGATCAACGATATGGATAACATTTCTACAATGCTTCAAACCAACTTAACACAATTCATCACCAGTGTGCTTCTATTCTTTGGTGTGCTATACATGATGTTAACCATTAGTTTCTCACTAACATTGGTTGCCATCTGTACACTTCCATTGATTGGAATCATCGTGGGGGTAGTTGCTCCTAAGTCACAACGTTTCTTCAGTAAGCAACAAAGTCACTTGGGTGATGTTAACAGTCAAGTTGAAGAAAACTTTGCTGGTCACACCATCATCAAGACTTTTAACCGTGAAGAAGAAGCTATCAAGCAATTCGAAGAACAAAACGACAAGTACTATAGCTACGCATGGAAGGCTCAATTCGTATCTAGTTTTATGTTCCCATTAATGAACTTCGTTAAGAACTTAAACTACGTTTTCGTAGCCATCTTTGGTGGAATTAAGGTTGCCGCAGGTGCCGTTACTTTAGGTAATGTTCAAGCATTCCTACAATACGTCAACATGTTTAACCAACCAATCACTAACCTAGCTAACTTAACTAATACCATTCAATCAACTATCGCATCTGCTGAACGTATATTTAAGGTCCTAGACGAACCTGAAATGCAAGATTCAGATGTGAAGTTGGCTCATGAAGAAACTAACGACAAGATTAAGTTCGAAGACGTTAACTTCAGATATGTTGAAGACACTCCTTTAATTAAGGACTTCAACCTAGATGTTCCAAAGGGAACCACTGTCGCCATCGTTGGACCAACTGGTGCTGGTAAGACTACCATCATTAACTTGCTAGAACGTTTCTACGATATTGATTCTGGATCAATCAAGTTAGATGGTATCGATACTCGTGAATACTCACGTAGTGAACTTAGATCACACATCTCAATGGTGCTACAAGATAGCTGGTTATTCACTGGTACCATCTTTGATAACATTAAATACGGTAATGCTAACGCAACCGATGAAGAAGTATATCAAGCAGCTAAGGAAGCTCAAGCAGACGAATTCATTGAAAAGTTGCCTGACGGATACGATACTGTATTAAATGAAGCAGCATCAAACGTTTCTCAAGGTCAACGTCAATTGATTACAATTGCCCGTGCATTCCTAGCTAACCCAGAAATCCTAATCTTGGATGAAGCAACCAGTTCAGTTGATACTAGAACTGAATCACTAATCCAAGACGCAATGGACCGTTTGATTCAAGGTCGTACCAGTTTCGTTGTTGCCCACAGATTATCAACTGTGCAAAACGCAGAAAAGATTATTGTGATGAACCATGGACAAATTAGAGAAACAGGTAACCACAAGTCATTAATGGAACAAAACGGTTTCTATGCTGACTTATACAACTCACAATTTATTGGTAACAATCTATAATTAGGTGATGAAGACGATGAAATATAATAAGACGGAATTGGCGATTCAAAAGTTAGTTGACGATGGTGTTGTTCCCGGCGTTAACTACGCATTTATTGATGAAGATGGCACTCAACGCCATCTGATTGGAAACAAGCAATTAGTGCCTAAAGAGGTGCCCTTAACCGATGGTCATTTGATTTATGACATGGCTTCTTTGACTAAGGTCGTCGGAACCACAATGGTGATTTTAAAACTAGTCGAAGACGGTAAACTATCACTAGAAGATTCAATCAGTGATTACTTACCAGAATGGCAATATCCAGAAGTGACCGTGCGTAATCTAATTACCCACACTTCAGGAATTGAGGGCTACATTCCACATCGTGATCAACTAGACCATGATGAGCTAATTAAAGCGTTGTTGGGATTGAAAGCGGGTGCTGGTTTAAATCACGAAATGCACTACGCTGACGTGAACTTTATCTTCTTAGGATTAATTGCTAAGAAGGTAACCGGTAAGACCATTCAACCTTTAATTGAGGAATTGGTCTTAAAACCATTACACATGGTTAACAGTTCATTTCATCCTGATGCGAAGAAGTGTGTGCCAACCACATACGATGAAGAACACGGTTTGTTACAAGGCCATGTTCATGATCCAAAAGCACAAGTGCTAGGTGAGGACTGTGGTTCAGCCGGACTATTCAGTAATATGGATGACTTATTGCTGTTTGTGGAATCAGTTTTGAATCCAGACGACAATCCGGTACTAAGTTCTGACACAGTCCGTGGTTTTTACACCGACCAGACTAAGCATGATTTAGGAAGAAGCTATGGTTTTGAAAGGATTGATTACGAGGGGATGCCATTTATCTGGCAATCTGGTTTTACCGGAACCTTTATCGTCATCATTCCTGAAAAGAAACACGCTATGGTATTTCTATCCAACCGCATTCATCCGGTATCACCAAACGAATATTATATTGAACGTCGTAAACCTTTGATTGAAACCTATTTAAACGAAAACAAATAAAAAAAGACGGATACTTAATGTATCCGTCTTTTTGTTTATTAATATGATTCTGAAACGTCAATCTTTTCTTGAGCAGAGAAGTCATCGTTAGGGTAACGACGTTTCAACGCCTTGATTAAGATGTGTTTTGCGATGATGTTGTTTCTAGCTAGGATAGGCCCGTGGAAGTAAGTGCAGTATACGTTTTTGAAGATTGCACCTTCAGCTTGATCGGTACCGTTATTACCGTAACCTTGTTCAACGTCACCCAATGGACGTTCGCCATTTCCAGTGTAAGTAACACCTTGATGGTTTTCGAAACCGTGGTAAACTTCACCGGTTTCCTTGTTCTTAATCTTGATATCACCGATGAAACGGTTGTCATGTTGTTGTTCGGTGTAGTGATCTAATACGCCGATACCAGGAATCTTGTTTCCTTCAGCATCGATGTAGTACTTACCTAGAAGTTGGTAACCACCACAGATAGCTAACAAGCAACCATCTGAATCGATGAACTTTTTGATTTCGTCTTTTTTTGTTTGGAAGTCTTTTGAAACAATGCTTTGTTCAAAATCTTGGCCACCACCGAATACGGCGATGTCATAGTCATCAGACTTGAAGTCTTCGTCTAAACTAACGACTTGTGATTCAACGTTGATGCCCATTTTCTTTCCGTAGTATTTAAGAACTAAGATATTTCCTAAATCACCGTAGGTATTCATCAAATCACCGTATAGATGGGCAATGTGTAATGTATATTCTTTGGTCATTATTCCATACCTCCCTTAATGTAACCTTTTTCTGCAAAGTCTTTTCTTAATTGAAGCATTGCAGTGTAGGTAGCTAGGATGTAAACCTTCTTAGTTGGTAGAGTAGGGATTTCTTCAACAACCTTTTCTAGGTTAGGTTGCACTTCATGGATGTTTTCATCCACACCAGCAACCTTAAATCTAAAGGTAATGTCCTTGTATCTTTCACCACCGGTGATGAACTTCTTGATTGGCATCTTAGTGAAACGTTCGAATTCACCATCCCAAATCCAACTAGTGTCAATTCCGTCAGCGTAGTTGGCGTTTAGTAGGCAGATTAGTGAGAAGTCATCTTTTTCCTTTGAAATGGTATCGATAACTTGGTTTAGACCAACAGGGTTCTTAACCAATACTAATGTAGTTTCCTTACCATCAATGTCGATTAATTCTTGGCGACCAAAGACACGTTCGTTGGCAGTGAATGCTTGAGCGATATCCTTTGAATCAACATCTAAGAAACGACCAACTGAATAAGCAGCTAGGGCGTTGTATATGTTGTATACTCCACCAATACCAATTGATAGGTCTTGGCCATCGACAGTGAAGTCAGATGAGTTAGGAGTTAGTGCACCTAGTTTAGTTAATTCATGAGTTAGTTCTGGACGTTTGAAACCACAGTGTTCACAGAAGTAGTTACCTAGATTGGCGTAACTGATGTAGTGGTAGTGCAAGATGTTTTGACATACTGGACATAAGACGCCATCAGTATTTGGTTCAGCCTTGAAGTTATCTTCATCATCGTGATTTTTGAATCCGTAGTAAATCTTTGGATTTGGTAAATCAACGGAGTTAAAGATTGGTGCATCACCGTTAGCGATGATAGTAGCTTCTGGAGCTAGTTTGACACCATCAATAATCTTCTTGTAGGTAGTGTAGATTTCACCATATCTATCCATTTGATCACGGAAGATGTTAGTGAAGACAAAGGCGATTGGTTTAACATACTTAGTTAGTTTAATAACGTTTGCTTCATCGACTTCCAAGACAGCAAGTGGACGGTTGGTCTTAGGATTTTTAGCTTTTAGGAATGTAGTTACTAGACCTTGTTCCATGTTTGAACCAGATGGGTTAGTAACAACGTTTTGGTATTTTTGTTTTAGCACTTGAACAGTAAGTGCAGTGGTTAGGGTTTTTCCGTTAGTACCAGTAACCACAATAATGTCATAGTTTTGACCTAGATGTTTTAAAATCGCTGGATCAATTGCGGTGGTAATCTTTCCAGGAAGAGAACTTCCTCCGTTCATAAAGGTATGTAAAAACCAGTATGAAGACTTACCAGCAAAAGTCGCAAATTCGCTTCTTATAGACATTGCTTGTACTCCTTAATTAATTAATACACAAAATTTTATCATACTTTACTATTATAGACCGAATAATTGCATTATTTCAGTAAAATGATGTAAATTCTTTGGAACTGTCGAAATTAATTCGTAAATCAGCTATAATAATAAATGAAAAAATACAGAAAGCGAGTTTAATCATGGCACAACTATATTATCGCTACGGGGCAATGAACAGTGGAAAGTCCATTGAAATCATCAAAGTTGCTCATAATTATGAAGAACAAGGTAAATCAGTCGTAATCATGACAAGTGCATTGGACACAAGGGAAGAAAGAGGTACTGTTGCATCCCGAGTAGGATTAAGCAGAGGTGCACATGTGATTGAAACGGATTCTGATTGCTTTGAAATGGTCAAAGAAATTGACCCAGATGCTAGTTGTATCTTAATTGACGAAGCCCAATTTTTGACTAAGGCTCACGTCTTACAATTAGCAAAAATTGTCGATGAACTATCGATTCCAGTAATCGCATTTGGTTTGAAAAATGACTTCCAAAACAAGTTATTTGAAGGATCTGAAGCGTTATTGTTATATGCTGACAAGATTGAAGAAATGAAGACAATTTGTTGGTTCTGTGGTCGCAAGGCTACAATGAACCTTCGTTTCCATGACAATCAACCAGTATATGAAGGTGAACAAATTCAAGTAGGTGGAAACGAATCATACTACCCAGTATGTCGTAAGCATTATTTCAACCCACCTTTGGACGAAATGGGAAAGTGAGGAATAATTAATGGATGAAATATTTGAAAAGCTGCAATCAGTAGTTGATCGGTACGATGAACTAAACGAATTGATCAGTGACCCAGAAGTTATCGCAGATACAAAACGTTTCATGGAACTATCTAAAGAAGAAGGTAGTCTAAGAGAAGTTGTTGCTGCTTACAACAAGTACAAGGACGTTGTCTCACAACTAGAAGACGACAAGGCTATGCTTGCTGAAAAGCTAGACGATGACATGAATGAAATGGTTAAGAGTGAAATTAGTGAACTAGAACCACAAAAGGCTGAACTTGAAGAACAAATCAAGATTATGCTATTACCTAAGGACCCTAATGATGACAAGAACATCATCATGGAAATCCACGGTGCTGCTGGTGGGGATGAAGGTAGTCTATTTGCTGCTGACCTATACAACATGTACATCCGTTACGCTGAAAGCCAAGGCTGGAAGACATCAATCATTGATGAAAGTGACACTGAAGTTGGTGGATTTAAGGAAATCGCCATCATGATTCAAGGTGATAACGTATATTCTAAGTTGAAGTTTGAAAACGGTGCTCACCGTGTTCAACGTGTTCCTTCAACTGAATCAGCTGGTCGTATTCACACTTCAACTGCTACTGTTGGTGTTATGCCAGAAGCAGAAGACGTTGACTTAGAAATCGATCCAAAAGACATCAAGACTGATGTTTACCGTGCATCTGGTGCCGGTGGACAACACGTTAACAAGACTTCTTCAGCGGTTAGAATGACCCACTTGCCTACAGGTATCGTTGTTGCTATGCAAGATGAACGTTCACAACAACAAAACCGTGCTAAGGCTATGCAAGTGTTGAAGTCACGTGTATACGATTATTACCAACAACAAGAAGAAGATAAGTATGACGCTGAAAGAAAATCAGCCGTGGGTACTGGTGATCGTTCAGAAAGAATTAGAACTTACAACTATCCTCAAAACCGTGTTACTGACCACCGTATTGGTTTGACAGTTAACAAGTTGGATAAGGTTATGAATGGTGACTTAGAAGATATAATTGATGCATTGATTCTATCTGACCAAACCGAAAAGTTGGAGCAACTAAAGAATGAATAATATGACTTATTTTGAAGCCCAGAAGAGGGCTTCTTTTCTTATCTCCGAAAAAAATCTAGATGAGGCGACCGCCAAACTATTCTTAATGGAAATGTTTGGTTTCGATAATACCCACTTACTGTTGCATTATCGAGATGAAATGAAACAAGAAGACGTTAAAAGATACTTTGATTGGGTTGATCAATATCTTAATGGCCAACCGGCTCAATACATCATCGGTGAGACTGAGTTTTATGGTAATCGTTTTAAAGTCGATGATAGAGTCCTAATTCCACGCCCCGAAACAGAGGAATTAGTAGAGTGGTTATTAACTGATTTTGCCGATCAAAAAGACCTTAAAGTGCTTGACATGGGAACCGGAAGTGGTGCAATTGCCATTTCAATTAGTAAGGAACATCCAGACTGGCGGGTAGATGCTGCTGACATCTCCGCAAAAGCCTTACAGGTAGCGGGTTTGAACAATGAAATGAACGAAACGAACGTTAGGTTCATCGAGAGTGACCTGTTTGACGCAATAACCGAAGATTATGACGTAATTATTAGTAATCCTCCTTATATTTCCGAAGATGAAATTGAGTATATGGATGAAAGTGTCATAGAACACGAACCAAAAGAAGCATTATTTGCAAAAAATAATGGCTTATTTATGTATCAAAAAATCGCAGAATATATTAAAATAAAGAAGGACACTGTTCACGGCAGTTTATATCTAGAAATTGGGTTTAAACAAACGGATGCAGTAACCGAGATTTTTACCGAGTTAATTCCTGGATGCGAAGTCACTAGTCGTAAAGACTTCTTTGGTAATCCGAGAATGATTCGAGTTAAGTATTAGGGGGGATGTATTTATATATGGACACAAAGATATACACTGCAGATGATTTAGCTGCAGCCGCTAAAGATATCGTCGATGGAAAGTTAGTTTCTTTCCCAACTGAAACGGTATACGGTTTAGGGGCAGATGCAACTAATGAAGATGCAGTTAAGCAAGTTTACGCGGCTAAAGGACGTCCAAGTGACAATCCTTTAATCGTCCATGTTGACGGCCCAGAAATGGTTGAAAGATACGCACAACCATTGTCTGATGAGGCAAAGAAGCTAATTAATACATTTTGGCCTGGACCATTAACCATCATTTTTAATTTGAAAGACAATGTATTATCTAAAACCGTAACCGGTGGATTAGATACTGCAGCATTTAGAAATCCTAACAATGATGTGACGTTATCATTGATTAGGAAAGCAGGGGTGCCAATTGTTGGACCATCTGCTAACACATCTGGGAAACCCAGTCCTACCTTGGCAAAGCATGTTTACCATGATTTAAAAGGTAAGATTGCTGGAATTCTAGATGACGGTGAATGCCAATATGGTGTTGAATCCACTGTCTTAGATATGTCGACTGACCAACCTGCAATTTTAAGACCAGGTGCTATTTCAGCCGAACAAATCGAAGAAATTATCAATAAACCCGTGCTAGATGAACGAGTACATCTATCCGCTAGCCAAATTCCAAAGGCTCCAGGAATGAAGTACAAGCACTATGCACCATCAGCTCAAGTCTATATTGTTGATTCCACAAGCGACTTCAAGAAAGCAGCTAAGTGGGCATCACAACAAGATCATACTGTCGGAGTCATGGCAACTGATACTGTTTTAAACGATATTGATTGGCCTGATAATGTCGAAACATTTTCATTAGGAGATACCGTCTTATCAGCAAGTCATGCTTTATTTGCAGGACTAAGACATTTTGACAATGAAGAAGAAGTAAAATCAATCTTGACCCAAGGTTTTGCAAATCAAGGCATTGGTGAAGCATACATGAACAGATTGAACAAATCTGCTGGACAAAAACATTTTAATAAATAGTTACGTAAATTTTGAGGGGGCACTTCTATCATGAAATACGATTACCAAAATGAAGACAAAGAATTATGGGATGTAATTAAGAATGAACAAACTCGTCAAGAAAACACAATTGAACTAATTGCGTCAGAAAACATTGCATCAAACGCTGTAATGGCTGCGCAAGGTTCTGTTTTAACTAACAAATACGCCGAAGGTTATCCTGGTAAGAGATACTACGGTGGTTGTGAATTTGTAGATAAATCAGAAACATTAGCGATTGAACGTGCTAAGAAGTTATTTGGGGCTGAATATGTTAATGTTCAACCACACTCAGGTTCACAAGCTAACCAAGCTGTGTACTCAGCATTTTTGAAGCCTGGAGATAAGATTTTAGGGATGGACCTAAACGCCGGTGGTCACTTAACCCACGGTGCTAAGGTAAACTTCTCAGGTAAGATTTACCAATCATTCTCATATGGTTTAGATCCAAAGACTGAACGTTTAAATTACGATGATATCTTAGCAATTGCTAAAGAAGTTCAACCACAAATTATTGTTGCTGGGGCTTCTGCATACAGCCGTATCATCGACTGGAATAAGTTCAGAGAAATTGCCGACGAAGTTGGCGCATACTTAATGGTAGATATGGCCCACATTGCTGGACTAGTTGCTACCGGATTACATCCAAGTCCCATCGGAATTGCCGATGTCGTAACTACTACCACTCACAAGACTCTAAGAGGACCTCGTGGTGGAATGATTTTGTCTAACGAAAAATATGCTAAGAAGATCAATTCTGCAATGTTCCCAGGATCACAAGGTGGACCATTGGAACACGTGATTGCTGGTAAGGCTGCTTGTTTCTTTGAAGACTTGCAACCAGCATTTACAGAATACTCAAAACAAGTTATTAAAAATGCAGCTGCTATGGCTGATGAATTTAACAACAGTGATACTATCAAGGTGGTATCTGATGGTACAGATAACCACTTGATGGTCTTAGACTTAACCAACACTGAATTAAATGGGAAAGAAGCACAAATCCTATTAGATTCACTTAAGATTACAACTAATAAGGAAGCAATTCCTGATGAGAAACTAAGTCCATTTGTTACAAGTGGATTAAGATTAGGAACTCCTGCGATTACTTCTAGAGGGTTCGATGAAAAAGATTCACGTAAAGTTGCAAAAATGATAACACGTGCAATTGAAAATCATGACGATGAAAATGTTCTAAACGAAGTAAGAGAAGAAGTATCCCAATTAACCCAATCACATCCAATTTTTGATTAAAGGAGATTAATCATGGGAAAATTTCAAGTAATGAATCATCCATTGATTCAACACAAGTTAACTATTATTAGAAATGAAAATTGTGGAACTAGAGAATTTCGTGAAGTTGTAAATGAAATTGCTTCATTGTTAGCTTTCGAAGTTTCTAGAGATATGCCACTAGAAGACGTTGATGTAAAAACTCCACAAGGTATCGCACATGCAAAGCAACTATCAGGTAAGAAGGTGGCTGTTGTGCCAATTCTTCGTGCTGGTATCGGGATGGTAGACGGTATTTTAGACCTAATCCCAGCCGCTAAGGTTGGACACATCGGTATGTATCGTGATGAAGAAACCCTAGAACCACACGAATACTTTGTGAAATTGCCAAGTGATATTGACAAACGTCAAATTTTTGTTGTTGATCCAATGCTTGCTACTGGTGGTTCTGCCATCATGGCAATCGATGCTTTAATTAAGCGTGGTGTCGACGAAAGTAATATTAAATTTGTGTGCTTGGTAGCTGCTCCCGAAGGTGTGGAAGCGCTTCAAAAAGCCCATGGTGACGTAGATATTTACACTGCTGCGTTAGATGATCATCTAGAAAACGGTTACATTGTACCTGGACTAGGTGATGCCGGAGATCGTCTATTCGGAACTAAATAAAATAAAAATCCGTCGTTTTTTTGCGATGGATTTTTTATTTATGTATAACTTTATACTAAAAGTCTAAGATACATTTTTTACAATTTGTAAAGCACAAATTGTAATTTTTGTAAAAAAACTGTTAAATAGTTATTTTATTTTGAAATGAAGCCTGAATGGTGGTACTATCTTATTGTATTTTGAAAGAGAAATACATCATCTTAAGAGTTAAAACTATCGTTAATGTGAATTAATGTAACATTAATGTTTAGTATGCTTAGGTTGCGAAAAGGGGTGATAATCTGTGAATGATCCAATATCCACATTTAAGCTATTTGGGCTTACATTCAATATTGGAAACATGGTTTCCGTTACGGTTGCCGCAGTTTTCGTATTCTTATTTGTATTCATTTGTTCTAGAAAGCTACAAGTGATTCCATCAGGAAAACAAAACTTGCTTGAAATGATTGTTGATTTCACCAACGGAATTGTTAACACTTCTGTTGAAGGTGCTAAAGCCAAGGCTTACGGTCTATTTGCTTTTGTACTATTCGTATTCATCTTCATTTCTAACCAAATGGGACTACTTTTCCAAATTGATTACAATGGGGTTGCCTATGTTAAAAGTCCAACGTCAGATCCAATTGTCACTTTGACATTGGCCGCTATCACGTTGGCATGGGCTCATTTCGCAGGAGTTTCAAAGCTTGGATTCAAGGGTTACTTCTCAAGTACATACTTGAAGCCATTTAAGTTATGGTTGCCATTGAATGTCTTCGAAGAGTTAGCTAACTTCCTAACTCTTGGTTTGCGTCTATATGGTAATATTTTCGCAGGTGAACTACTTCTAGGATTGCTATCTAAATTAGCACTAGGTTACGGTGTATTGGGATACATCCCATCCGTACTTGTTGCAATGATTTGGGAAGCATTCTCAATCTTTATCGGAAGTGTTCAAGCATTCGTATTTGTAACCTTAACATTCGTATACATTTCTCAAAAGATTCAACCTGAGGAATAATTTTATTTATTATAAGGAGGATTTACCATGGGTGTATTAGCTGCTGGTATTGCTATGGCTGGTGCCGCTATTGGTGCGGGTATCGGTGATGGTATCGTTATTTCTAAATTTATTGAAGGAATGGCTAGACAACCAGAAATGACTGGTCAATTAAGAACTAACATGTTTATCGGTGTTGGTTTGGTCGAAGCTCTACCTATTATTTCTTTAGTTCTATCATTCGTATACATGGCTAAATAATAATATAAAGGTAAAGTAATTCTTCTATTCTCAATTAAGGAGGTGTCAATAGATGCTTTCACATTCATTATTGCCAACTGTCGCTGTGACTGATGGTGGTGGATTGTACTACGGTAACATGATTTTTACAGCTCTTGTTTTCATCATCTTGATGATTCTTATCATGAAATTTGCATGGAAGCCATTATCAGAAATGATGGAAAAACGTGCTAACAAGATTGCCGATGACATCAATTCTGCAGAAAAGTCACGTAAGGACGCTGAAGATTTAGCAAAGCAACGTGAAGACGCCTTAGCAAAATCTAGAGAAGATGCAACTGGCATTATTAACAACGCCAAGCAATCTGCTCAAGTACAAAGTGACCAAATTATCACAACTGCTAGAAACGATGCTCAAAGTATCAAGACTTCTGCTCAAAAAGATATTGAACAAGAACGTAAAGATGCTTTAGCAAACACCAAAAATGATGTGGCCAATTTATCTATTGAAATTGCTTCTAAGATCATTCAAAAAGAATTAAAAGCTGACGATCAAAAGGCATTGATTGATTCTTATATTGAAGGGTTGGGGAAGCAAGATGCTAGATAAAATCACATTCGCAAAACGCTATTCAAAAGCACTTTATGAAGTGCTTGAAGAACAAAATCAAGTTGAAGCCGGTTTGAGTGAATTATTATCTATCAAACAAGTTTTTGATGATAATTCATCACTAAGTCGAGTTTTAACTGATGTAAGCTTTCCAGAAGACAAAAAAGAAAGTTTAATCAAACCTTTGATTGACAATTCTGACGTCGAATTTGTTAAGAACCTTTTAAAAGTTTTATTAGGTGCTAACAAAATGGATGAATTTACTTTGATTGTGGAAGAATTTGAACGTTCTTACAATGAAAAGAATAAGATTGTTCATGCTGATGCACTATCTGTAGTTCCTCTATCCGACGAACAAAAGCAAAAACTTGCAGACGTCTTTAAGGCGCGTGTAGGTGCCAACGAAGTTATCCTAGATAACAAAGTTGATCAAAGTCTAATCGGTGGTGTAATTCTAAAATCATCGAACGTTATTTTTGATGGAAGTGTTAAGACAAAAATTAACAACATTAAAAAACTTCTATTGAGTTAATAACAATATCTATCAAAGAGGTGAAACTTTTATGAGCATTAATGCTGAAGAAATCAGTGCTCTAATCAAGCAACAATTATCCGGTTACAAGGATGACCTAGCTGTTGAAGAAACAGGGGTTGTTACCTACGTTGGTGACGGTGTTGCTCGTGCTCATGGTTTAGATAATGCGTTGTCTGGTGAGTTACTTGAATTCGAAAACGGAATCTATGGTATGGCTCAAAACCTTGAAAGTAACGATGTAGGTATTGTTGTTTTAGGTGACTGTACACATATTCGTGAAGGTGCAACTATTAAACGTACCGGTAAAATCATGGAAGTTCCTGTTGGAGAAGAAATGGTGGGTAGAACCATCAACTCATTAGGTCAACCAATTGATGGTAAGGGTGATATCAAGACTGAATCATCTCGTCCTATTGAAAAGAAAGCTCCAGGTATCATGGACAGACAAAGTGTTTCTGAACCATTACAAACTGGTATTAAATCAATCGATGCGTTAGTTCCAATTGGCCGTGGTCAACGTGAATTAATCATCGGTGATAGAAAAACAGGTAAGACTTCAATCGCTGTTGATACTATCTTGAACCAAAAGGATCAAGATATGATTTGTATCTACGTTGCGATTGGACAAAAGGACTCAACTGTCCGTTCACAAGTTGCTACTCTAGAAAAGTTTGGCGCAATGGATTACACAATCGTATTGTCAGCCGGTCCTTCTGAACCAGCTCCATTACTATACATTGCTCCTTACGCTGGTGCAGCTATTGGTGAATACTTTATGAACCAAGGTAAGCATGTTTTGATTGTCTACGATGATTTAACAAAACAAGCCAACGCTTACCGTGAACTATCACTTATTCTTCGTAGACCTCCTGGTCGTGAAGCATATCCAGGTGATATCTTCTATACCCACTCACGTTTACTAGAACGTGCTGCTAAGTTATCAGACAAGTTAGGTGGCGGTTCAATGACTGCTCTACCAATTGTTGAAACTCAAGCAGGGGACGTTTCAGCTTACATTCCAACCAACGTTATTTCAATTACTGATGGTCAAATCTTCTTGAACTCAGACATGTTCTATTCAGGAACTCGTCCAGCCATTGATGCTGGTACATCAGTTTCTCGTGTTGGTGGGGACGCTCAAATTAAAGCGATGAAACAAGTAGCAGGTACTTTGAGACTTGACCTAGCTTCATATCATGAACTACAAGCCTTTGCTCAATTCGGTTCAGACTTGGATGATGCAACTCAAGCTAAGTTGAACCGTGGTGCTCGTACTGAAGAAGTTCTAAAACAACCTCTTCACGCTCCACTACCTGTCGAAAAACAAGTACTTATTCTATTTAGTTTGACTCACGGATACCTAGACAACATTGCCGTTGACGATATCCAACGTTACCAAACTGAATTATTCAACTTCTTCGACGCTTCACACCGTGATTTACTAGATACAATTGTAAACACTGGTAAGTTACCAGAAGGTGATGATTTAGCAAATGCAGTTGATGAATTTACTAAATCATTCACTCCAAGTAAGCAAGAAGAAACACAAAATAACTAGCTTGAAGGATGGTGAGAACTAATGGCTGAATCTATTAATGATGTTAAACATCGTATTGCATCAACCAGAAATACACGTCAAATTACTACTGCGATGCAAATGGTTTCTACTGCAAAGTTAAACCGTATTCAAAAGCATACCAGTAATTATGAGGAATATGTTTCTCGTGTTAAGGCTGTTGTAATGCATTTAGCTCAGTCTCATTTGTTAGACAAAATTAATTCCTCAAGTAATGCGTCTGACCACAAGTCTGGTAAGACAGCATACCTAGTTATTACATCTGATCGTGGAATGGTAGGAAGTTACAACAGTAATGTGATTAGAGAAACTAATAACTTTATTGAAGAACACACTCCAAATCCTGATGATTACATGATTTTAGCTGTAGGTGGAAATGGTGCTGACTTTTATAAGAACCGTAATGTAAACGTGGCTTATGAATACCGTGGCGTTTCTGATATTCCTACTTTCGCTGAAGTTAGAGAAATCGTTAAGACTGCAAACTCAATGTTTGAAGATGGTGTGTTTGACAAGTTATACGTTTGCTACACACACTTTGTTAACCGTATTTCTTCAACTTTTAGAGCTGAAAAAATGCTACCTATGGATAGCGAAGCATTTGAAGAAGAATCAAGCAAAGACATTAAGGCACATGACTTTAGTGCTGAATATGAAATTGAACCTGACGAATCAGCTGTATTGAAGGTTGTATTACCTCAATACGCACAAAGTTTAGTATTCGGAGCAATCCTTGATGCTAAGACTTCAGAACATTCATCAAGTTCAACTGCTATGCAATCTGCTTCAGACAATGCATCAGATCTTATTTCTAGATTAGAACTACAATATAACCGTGCAAGACAAGCTGCTATTACTACCGAAATTACTGAAATTGTCGGTGGTCAAGAAGCTTTGAAGCACTAATATGACGGGAGGAATTAACGAAAATGAGTACTGGTAAGATTATTCAAGTTATTGGACCAGTCGTTGACGTTGAATTCCCAACGGACGTTGAATTACCTGACATCAACACCGCTCTTCGTGTACACAAAGACGATAACGAAACTTTAGTTACAGAAGTTACCCTTGAATTAGGTGACGGTGTTGTTAGAACTATCGCCATGGACGGAACTGACGGTTTACGCCGTGGAATGGAAGTTGAAAATACTAAAGCTCCTATTTCAGTTCCTGTTGGTGAAAACACTCTAGGTCGTGTATTTAACGTTCTTGGTGAACCAATTGATGGTGGTCCTGAATTTGGCGACGATACAGAACGTTGGCCAATTCACAGACAAGCTCCAAGTTACGATCAATTAAATCCATCTGCAGAAATTCTAGAAACCGGTATTAAAGTTATCGATTTACTAGCACCATACATTCGTGGTGGTAAAGTTGGATTGTTCGGTGGTGCCGGAGTTGGTAAAACTGTTTTAATTCAAGAATTAATTCATAATATTGCTCAAGGACATAACGGTATCTCAGTATTCACCGGTGTTGGTGAACGTACTCGTGAAGGTAACGATATGTACTTTGAAATGAAAGGTTCAGGTGTCTTGGACAAGACAGCCATGGTATATGGTCAAATGAACGAGCCACCTGGAGCACGTATGCGTGTTGCTTTAACTGGTTTGACTATCGCGGAATACTTCCGTGACGAAGTTGGTACCGATGTTCTATTGTTCATTGATAACATCTTTAGATTTACTCAAGCCGGTACTGAAGTTTCCGCATTGTTAGGTCGTATTCCATCAGCCGTAGGTTACCAACCTACATTGGCTACTGAAATGGGTCAATTGCAAGAACGTATCACTTCAACTAAGAATGGTGCGATTACTTCAATTCAAGCCGTTTACGTTCCTGCCGATGATTACACCGACCCTGCTCCTGCAACTACTTTCGCTCACTTGGATGCAACAACCAACTTGGAACGTTCATTAACTCAACAAGGTATCTACCCAGCCGTTGATCCATTAGCATCAACATCAGCTGCTCTAGATCCATCAATTGTTGGTGAAGAACACTACAAGGTTGCAACTGAAGTACAACAAGTATTGCAAAGATACCATGAACTTCAAGATATCATTTCTATCTTAGGTATGGATGAATTATCTGACGAAGAAAAGACCATTGTTGGTCGTGCACGTCGTATTCAATTCTTCCTATCACAAAGCTTTAGTGTTGCTGAAACATTTACTGGTTTACCAGGTAGATATGTTCCAGTTGCCAAGACTGTTGAAAGTTTCAAAGCTATCCTAGATGGTAAGTATGATGATCTTCCTGAAGATGCATTTAGAAACTGTGGACCTATTGAAGACGTAGTTGAAAATGCTAAAAAAATGAAGCAAAACAACTAAGGAGGGTTCTAATTGGCTGATAACAACTCAGTATTAACCGTTAGTATCGTTACTCCTGATGGTAAGGTATATGAACGTGAAGATGCTCGCTTGGTTATTGTTAGAACCAAGAGTGGTCAATTAGGAATTATGCCTAATCATGTTCCCGTAATAGCTTCATTGGAAGTTGACGAAGTAAAAGTAAAATCCGGTTCAGATGTAGATGAAATTGCCGTTAACGGTGGTTTCGTTGAATTCTCAAACAATAACTTAACTGTTATTGCAGATAGTGCCGAAAAGCAAGGGGATATCGATGTTGATCGTGCCGCTGCTGCGAGAGACCGTGCTCAAAAGGCATTGGAAATCGCTAGACAAAAGCATGATAACCAAGAAATCTTAAGAAACCAAGTTGCTTTGAGAAGAGCTATTAACCGAATTCATGTTGCTAAACATTAAGAAAGAGGTCTGCATTAAATGCAGACCTTTTTTGATACATAAATAAAAAACAAATTAATATATAGTTAGTGAAGATTAGAAAGACAAAATCAAAATTTTATGTTATAGTTGCTATAAAGAATGGAGATATTATGGAATCATCAAATATTAATTCTTTCTTAGATTTAGCTATTCAATTATTCTTTATTGGATTAGCTTTTTGGAGTTTAAATGATATTCATCTAGAGAGATATGTCAAAATGCACATTAATCAGTACCGAATTTTAATAATTCTATTATCTATCTGTATTGGATATGTGTCAGGATCTTTCTTTATATGGGTAATAAACATGACAATAAATCATTAAAATTGAAATTACTGGAGGGTTACCAGTGGATAAAATCGTGATTAAGGGAGGCCAACGCCTTACCGGTAACGTCCACATTGAAGGTGCAAAAAATGCTGTCCTACCAATAATGGCTGCTACCATTTTAGCCAGTGAAGGAAAAACAGTTTTAAATAACGTACCACTATTATCAGACGTATATACAATGGAAGAAGTTTTACGCTTCTTGAACTTAAAAGTTGACTTTAACACTAATGAGAATCAAATGTGTTTTGATGCTACTAACCAAATCTCATACGAAGCTCCATTAGAATATGTTTCAAAGATGAGAGCATCAATCGTAGTAATGGGACCACTATTGGCCAGATTAGGTCATGCTAAGGTTGCATTACCTGGTGGATGTGCAATTGGTTCTCGTCCAATTGATATTCATTTGAAAGGTTTTGAAGCACTAGGTGCCAAAATCGAACAACACGATGGATACGTTGAAGCTTTTGCTGAAGACGGGCTAAAGGGTGCCGAAATCTACATGGATTTCCCAAGTGTTGGTGCTACTCAAAACATTATGATGGCTGCCACATTAGCAGAAGGTCAAACCATCATCGAAAATGTGGCTCAAGAACCAGAAATTGTTGACTTAGCCAACATCTTAAATGCGATGGGTGCTAGTGTTATGGGTGCAGGTACTAGCAAGATTAAGATTAAGGGTGTAAGTAAGCTACACGGTGTTGACCACAGTGTCCTACAAGACCGTATTGAAGCAGGTACTTTCATGGTAGCTGCTGCATTAACACGTGGTAACATCTTAATTGAAGATGCTGAAGCATCATACAATCAACCATTAATCGCTAAGATGCAAGAAATGGGTGTAACTGTTAAGGAAGAATCAAATGGTATTCGTGTCATTGGTCCAGACGAATTAAAGCCTGTTGACGTAAAGACACTTCCATATCCAGGTTTCCCAACAGACATGCAACCTCAAATGACTGTTTTACAATTAGCTGCTCAAGGTAGTAGTTTATTGACTGAAACAGTGTTTGAAAATCGTTTCATGCACTTGGATGAACTAGCTAGAATGAACGCTAAATTTAGAATCAACGGGAAGAGTGTGGTCTTAAACGGACCAACTAAATTTAGTGGCGCGGAAGTTGCTGCAACTGATTTGAGAGCTGCTGCAGCACTTGTTTTAGCAGGTTTAGTTGCTGACGGTATTACTATCGTTAGAAACCTAAAATACTTAGATCGTGGATATTACGATTTTCATGTTAAGTTAGCCAAATTAGGTGCTGACATCAAGAGAGTGGACATGAAAGATAATGAGGAAATCTCATTTAGTAAAACTTCACAAAAGTAAAATCAATTATAGAGCGATATGATATAATATTTAACATATGAGTTAACTCAGGAGGAAGAGAGAAATGGTAAAAGATATCGGCATTGACTTAGGTACTGCCAATGTTTTAATTTACGTAACAGGAAAGGGAATCGTGTTAAACGAACCATCAGTTGTTGCGGTAGATATTAAGACAAACAAATTATTAGCAGTTGGTTCTGAAGCATACAGAATGGTTGGTAGAACACCAAGTAACATTCGTGCAATTAGACCGCTTAAAGAAGGGGTTATCTCTGATTTTGATGTAACCGAAAAGATGCTTACATACTTTATCAACAAATTGAGCGTTAAAGGTTTCATGTCAAAACCAAAGACTATGATTTGTGCCCCAACAAACATTACTAACATCGAAAGAAAAGCAATTATTCAAGCTGCTGAAAAATCCGGTGGTGGTAAAGTTTACATCGAAGAAGAACCTAAAGTTGCTGCAATTGGTGCCGGAATGAACATTTTCCAACCAAAAGGAAACATGGTAATTGACATGGGTGGTGGAACATCTGACATCGCCGTGTTATCATTAGGTGATATTGTTGCAAGTAAGTCCATTCGTGTAGCCGGTGATGTAATGAATAGTGATATCGTTTCTTACATAAAGGATAAACATGGATTGGTTATCGGTGAACACACTGCCGAAAAGATTAAGATTACCATTGGTACTGCAGATCCAAACGAAACTGACGTAAAAGAAATGGAAGTTCGTGGTAGAGATGTATTAGGTGGTATGCCAAGATCTATTACTCTAAACAGTTTAGAAGTACAAAAGGCTGTTGAAGATACTGTTAACCAAATTATTGATGCTGCTAAGGATGTCTTAGAAGTAGTTCCTCCTGAATTAGCTTCTGATATTGTTGACAGAGGAATCATGCTAACTGGTGGGGGTGCCTTATTAAGAGGTATCGACCACGCAATTTCAAAAGAATTAACTGTGCCAGTGTTAATTTCTGAAAGTCCTCTAGATAATGTTGCTAAGGGTGCCGGTGCATTACTTGAACATATCAACAAACAAGAAAGCAAAAAATAAAGATTAATATAAGAAAGTGATAACTGATGAGAAAGTTACTGATAAAGATGGTGATGGGATACAAACGATTTATTTCACCACTATTACCGGCCTCTTGTCGTTATTATCCGACATGTTCTACTTATATGATCGATGCTGTCAGAAAGCACGGAGCATTATTAGGTTTTGTAATGGGGTGTGCACGGATTTTACGTTGTCATCCTTTTGTCAAAGGTGGTTATGATCCGGTTTCTGATCATTTTACTATTTTTAGAAATAAGAGGGCGTCGAAAGATTATCGACGTTCTATGAATTTAAAGTAGTCGATCAAATATTTGAATCGACTACTTTTATTTTTAGGAGGACAAAATGTCAAAGGGAAAGAAAAATATTGAAGTTACTTTAGATACACAAAACGTAAACGGTGAAGAACGCGAAGTTCTTTTCGTTGGTAAGCAAGAAGTTGGCTTTATCCGTCAAGTGGATGAAGAAAAATTCGAAGCTGTCTTTGATGAAGACAATGTATTTAAAGCCAAATCCTTAGACGAAGGAATTGAATTATTAATTAGCCAATACAACTTACACAAGGGCTAAAATGATTTAGAGGTGATTTGCAGTGTTTAATAGTGACAATGATAGCAATTCTTCTCGATTAGATTGGACAATCATAATTTGTGTGGCCCTTTTAGCATTGATTGGTGTTGGTGCAATATACGTTGCCGTAAATCATGATTCATATTCCGGAACAATCGTGAAGCAAATGATTACGCAGCTGGTTTGGTATACAATTGGAACTGTAATAATCATAATCATCATGCAATTTGATTCTGAACAATTATGGAAAGTGGCACCAATTATTTACTGGGGAGCATTAACGTTACTGGCATCGTTACTTGTTTTGTACAGTAGATACTACTTTGTTCAAACAGGGGCCAAGAGTTGGTTCCAATTAGGTCCGTTGACCTTCCAACCGGCTGAAATTATGAAACCAGCGTTTGTGGTTATGTTGGCAAGAGTGATTGTTGAACATAACAGAAACTACGCTGTTCACACATTAAAAACAGATGCACTGTTATTGGGTAAGATGATCCTATGGACATTACCAATCTGTGTGTTATTAAAAATTGAAAATGATTTCGGTACAATGCTTGTTTTCTTCGCTATGCTTGGTGGATTAGTGATTGTATCCGGAATTACTTGGAGAATCATTGTTCCTGGAGTTGCTGCATTCGCAACAATTGGTGGGACTGCTTTAATTTTAGTTATCACTAGCGGTGGTAGAAAGATTTTGGAAGCATTAGGGTTCCAATCTTACCAATTTGATCGTGTTAACGATTGGTTGGACCCATCAAATCCTGAAAACCTAGCTGGTTCCGGTTACCAATTATGGCAAAGTATTAAGGCCGTTGGTTCCGGAGGATTCAGTGGAACTGGCTTTAACGTATCACACGTTTACGTGCCGGTTCGAGAATCCGATATGATTTTCTCAGTTATCGGTGAAAACTTTGGTTTCATCGGTGGTTTAGTTTTAATTGGAATCTACTTCGTTTTGATTTATCGAATGATTAAGGTTACTTTTGAAACTAAGAACGTTTACTACGCATACATTTCAACTGGAATTATCATGATGATTTTATTCCACGTATTTGAAAATATTGGTATGAGTATTGGACTATTACCATTGACTGGTATTCCATTGCCATTCGTAAGTCAGGGTGGTTCTGCCTTGATTGGTAACATGATAGGGATTGGATTAGTCATGTCAATGCAGTATCATAATTATGGGTACATGTTCAGTGCTAGCCGTGACTTCTCATAGCTAATGAATTGACAAGTACATTAAATAATTGTATACTTTATTAAAATTTGATTATAAGATGAGTAAGTAATTAATGAATATCACAGAGAACTCGGTTGGTGAAAAAGAGTTATTTGTAGTTACCGAATATGGTCTTAGTAAATAATCAGTTAGCGAAATTTGGGATAAACTAACATCGTCTGGCAAACGTTATATTGCTGAAGTATTAAAGATACTTATGAGGCTATTGTCGTGAGGCAATGGTGAATAAAAGGTGGTAACACGAGCTTTTCGTCCTTTACTGTTAAATCAGTAGGTGCGAAAGGCTTTTTTATTTGAAAGTGAGGAGAAACAGTTTGATTAGATTTAAGAATGTTAACAAGAAATACAAACTTGATAAAAGCATCCTAACAGCTGTTAAAGACGTTAACCTAGAAATTAACGACGGTGAAATCTTTGGTATTATCGGTTACTCTGGTGCCGGTAAATCAACACTTGTTAGAATGTTAGATGGCCTAGAAGCCCCAACTTCTGGTTCTATCGAAATTAATGGTAAGGATATTGCGAAATTAAGTAACAAGGAATTAAGATCACAACGTAAGAAGGTTGGTATGATTTTCCAACACTTTAACTTACTATGGTCTAGAACTATCCAACAAAACATTGAATTACCACTAGAAATTGCTGGTGTTGATAAAGAACAACGTCATCAAAAGGCTGAAAAGCTTATCGAATTAGTTGGTTTAAAGGGTCGTGAAAATGACTATCCTTCAGAACTATCTGGTGGACAAAAACAACGTGTTGGAATTGCCAGAGCATTGGCTAATGACCCAGAAATTCTTATTTCTGATGAAGCAACTAGTGCGCTAGATCCACAAACAACCGATGAAATTTTGGACCTATTACTAGAAATCAACAAGAAGTTAAACCTAACTATTCTTTTGATTACTCACGAAATGCATGCTATTAGAAAGACAGCTTCAAAAGTTGCTGTTATGCAAGATGGTCAAGTTGTTGAAACTGGTAATGTTTACGACATTTTCCAAAACCCTCAACAAGACATCACTAAACGTTTCGTTAACGAAGATGACAATCCAAATGCTAAGGACTTGAGCATGACCGTAGACGAAATCATTAAGAACTATCCAAATGGTATGGTGATTAAGTTAACCTTCAAGGGTACTCAATCACAACAACCAGTTGTATCCCAAATGATTCGCGAATTTGATTCATTAGAATTAAACATCGTTGAAGGAAGTATTCATCAAACACAAGGTGGTTCAATCGGTTCATTAGTTCTACAACTACTAGGAACTCCTGAAGACCAAAATAAGGCTGTTGAATACTTGAAATCAGTAAACGTGGAAGCAGAGGTGATTAACCGTGGCTAATCAAGGAATTCAATCATACTTCCAATTCAATAACGTTAATTGGAGTGCAATGAGACAAGCAACATGGGAAACAGTTTGGATGACTGCTTTATCAATGATTATTGTTGCTGTATTAGGAATTATTTTAGGACTATTATTATTCGAAAGTCGTAACAAGTCTGGTTTTGGTTGGAAGATTATTAACTGGGTAGTATCATTCTTAGTTAACGTATTTAGATCAATTCCTTTTATTATCTTAATCGTATTACTATTACCATTCACAAAGGACCTTGTAGGTACCATTATTGGACCTAAGGCCGCTATTCCATCACTAGTTATTTCAGCTGCTCCATTCTACGCAAGAATGGTTGAAGCTAACTTTAGAGAAGTTGATGATGGTGTAATTGAAGCCGTTAAATCAATGGGTGGTACTAACTGGGACGTTATCTTTAAAGTATTACTTCCAGAAAGTACACCAGCATTGATTGCCGGTGCAACTGTTACTGCCATTTCATTGATTTCATACACTGCAATGGCCGGTGCTATTGGTTCTGGTGGTCTAGGTTACCTAGCATACTTGGATGGTTTCCAATCAAATAACAACACTGTTACTTTAGTGGCAACCGTTATTATTTTAATTATTGTTCTAATCGTTCAAACAGTTGGAGACTTACTAGTTAAGAAAATCGACAAACGTACACTATAAGGGGGATATTAAAATGAAAAAGCTTTTATCCTTTGGTGGAATCGTTGTTTTATTCATCGTTTTACTATTACTAGGTCCTGGTAACTACAAGGCAAAGAACACAATTCGTATTGGGGCATCTAACATTCCTCATGCACAAATTCTTCGTCATATCGAACCAGAACTTAAGAAAAAGGGCATTAAGTTAGATATCGTTACTTTCCAAGACTACGTGCTACCTAACCGTGCACTAGCAGGAAAGCAACTAGATGCTAACTATTTCCAAACTCCAGCGTTCTTAGATCAATGGAATAAGGAATATGATGGCCATTTGGTAAACGTAGGGGCCGTTCACTTGGAACCAATTGGTATTTACTCCAAGAAGTACAAAAAGCTCTCAGACCTTAAAAATGGTGCTCACATCTTAGTAAGTAGTAATGCACCTGATTACGGTCGTATTCTTCAATTATTCCAACAAAACGGTTTAATTAAGATTAAGAAGGGTGTCAATATTACTCAAGCTAACTTCAGTGATATTGCTTATAATCCAAAACACTTGGTATTCCAAACTGGATACGAACCAAAGATTATGCCATTGATTTACAACAATGGTGAAGGTGATGCTGTGGCAATTAACTCTAATTACGCAGTTCAAGGTGGTTTACAACCAGATAAGCAAGCAATTGCCTTGCAAAAACCTGAAAAGAACTCACCATACTTCAACATTGTTGCTGTTAGAAATGGTGATCAAAACAGAAAAGACATCAAGGAATTGGTTAAGGTTTTACAATCTAAATCAACTCAAGAATGGATTAAAAAACATTACAAAGGTTCTGTGCTACCAGCTAAGAACTACTAATAAAAAAGCGTCTAAGACGCTTTTTTTTATTGACTTTTTTTATGTTAGACTTTATAGTTAGTTACATAAGTAATTAACCAAAGATAGGCGGTGAAAAAGATGCAATTTGACTTTAATAGTCCAGAGCCAATTTTTATTCAGGTTGCCACTCAATTAGAGGATGCGATCTTTACCGGCGCTTTCCAAGAAGGTGCGCAAGTACCATCTACGACAGAAATTTCAAAGCAATTTAAGATTAATCCAGCAACAGTTCTTAAGGGGATGAACATGTTGGTTAATAATGATTTGTTAGAAAAACGTCGAGGCCGTGGTACTTTTGTGAAGCAAGGGGCTCAAGAGATAATTATTAAACGAAGACAGGAACATTTCTACAATGATTACATTTTGAATTTAATCAATGAATCAAAGAAATTGCATCTATCTGAAGACGATATTTTGACACTAGTGAAGAGAGGGTACGACAATGAGCAAGATCGAAGTTAAACATTTAGCTAAACGTTTCAAGTTTGCAAAGCAACCTCTATTAAATGAAGTTAATTTCAATTTAGAAGAAAACGAAATTTATGGATTGTTCGGTGAAAACGGAGCAGGGAAATCAACACTAATGAGTATGATTGCTGATTACAATCGTCCATCAGCAGGACAAATCCTTTTTGATGGACAAGAAGTTCATGAAAATGACGAAGCACTAAGTGAAATTTACTTCATGAACCAGGATGATATGTACACTAGAAAGGATAAGGTTGCTCAAATCTTTTCTTTTGTAGAATCAATGTATCAAGATTATGACGTGGAACTACAAGAAAAGCTAGTTAAGGAATTTAAGTTAGATGTTAACCAAAAGCTTAACAAGTTATCTACCGGTTACCAATCAATCGTTAAAATTATCATCTCACTATGTGTGCCTTGTAAGTTTATTATGTTGGATGAACCCACACTAGGTTTAGATGCCAGAAACCGCGAAATATTCCAAAGTAACTTGATTGAAACATACAGTGAAAATCCAAGAACATTTGTGATTTCCACTCACATTATCGATGAAATTGATCGTATCATCAGTCAAGTGCTATTACTTCAAGACGGAGTAATTAAGATGAACGGAAGCATCGATGAAGTATCATCTAGATCATACAGTGTCTCTGGACCAGCTGAAGATGTTAACAGTTATATTGATGGCGTTAAGGTCTTGGATGAAGAACAACTGGGTCGTTACAAGACAGTTCACTTTATGGATCAACTTCCTGATAGAGAAGTTCCAGCATCCGTTGATATTGAAAAAATGAAACTACAAAAACTACTAGTATACATTATGGATAGGGGGGAACTATAGTGAAGACAAAGGCACTTGCAAAGCAATACTGTCATGATTTTATTCCATACATTTGGTATGGATTAGTCGTTTCTGTTGTTTATATCCTATTCGGTCTTTTATCAGTAGATGGTGCACCATCCGTTGGATATCAATTAAAAGCCAGTTTTTTCATGGCTCCTTATATTATTACGGTTGTCACAATGATTGGCATTAGTTTCAACTACAGACGCTTCAAATTGGCAATGCAAAGTGGAGTTTCACGCAAGACATTTTGGAAAGCTAAGATGCTTTTTATCGCTAAGGCAGCATTAATCGTAAATGTAATTAACGTGATTATTAGCTTCATAAACATGAAGCTGGGACCTAGTGAAACTTACTTGTATTACCAGGCCTATGGTAAAGCTTTTAGTAATGTATTTGCGCAATCAATTTCAATGTTTATTACAGACTATGTGGTATTGCTATTCATATTCGTTGCTATGAACACTTTTGGAACGATGACATCTTTAATGAACAAGATTGGTAAATCAATCTTCTACTCCATTGGGGTTGTTTGCTACATGTTCTTTACTAACTTATTAACTCAATATAGCTCACAAAGATTAATCAGCAGATTTTATGCTCACATCAATGGGGATGCAATTTTTAACTTTATTTTTTCTATTGATGCTAAAGTTCCTAGACCATATCCATTGATTGGATTCATGATCATTCTAGCTATTATTGCAGCATTATTTAATTTGTTATTCACCAAATTAGAACAGGTAAAAAGATAAAAAAGAATTCTTTAATCTATAAAACCATGTTATAATGTAGTTTCAAAGAATTATTGATAGGACGGTATAAAATGATGAAAAAGACTCATTTAGCATTACTTTTCGGTGGAGATTCATCAGAACATGATGTTTCAAAACGTTCAGCTCATAACATTTATGATGCGATGGATAAAGATAAGTACGATATTAGCTTATTCTTAATTACTAAGACAGGAATTATCTTAGATAATGAATCATCACACCGTGTGTTTGATGGTGAACCTGAAGATGCTGTGGTTGAAGAAGCTGTTAAGAACTTAGACTTCTCAGATCCATTGGCCCCAATTAAAAACTTATCAAAGACTAAGGATATTGACGTATTCTTCCCAATCGTTCACGGTAACTTGGGTGAAGATGGTACTATCCAAGGTCTTCTAAGATTACTACATAAGCCATACGTTGGTAGTGGTATTTTGGAATCAGCAATGGGCTTTGATAAAGACATTACTAAGAAGATGTTAAACTTAGCAGGAGTTAGAAACACTAACTACCACTTGATTACTCCTGACAACAAAGACCAATTCACTTACGCTAAACTACAAGCTGAATTCGGTGACGTAATCTTCTTGAAGCCAGCTAACCAAGGTTCATCAGTTGGTATTCACAAGGTAACAAACGAACAAGAATTTGAAGACGGCCTAAAGGATGCATTCAGATATGACTACAAGATCTTAGCTGAACAAGCAATCAACGGTCCAGAAGAACTAGAAATCTCAATCTTAGGTAACGAAAAACCAATTGCTTCTCAAGTTGGTGCAATTCGTGTTCCTAAGGAAGACAAGTTCTACACTTACGACAACAAGTTCGTTGATGCTAGCCAAGTTAAGTTTGATATTCCAGTTGATATTCCAGAATCACTATCAGACGAAATCACTGACTTAGCATTACGCGGATACAAAGCATTAGGTCTAAAGGGACTAGCTCGTATTGACTTCTTAGTATCTAAGGAAGGTGTTCCTTACCTAGGAGAAGTTAACACATTACCTGGTTTCACAAACATTAGTCTATACCCACAACTATGGGAAGCTTCAGGTATCAGTTACACTGAACTAATCGATAGATTAATCGACCTAGCTTACAAAGAATTTGATCGTCGAAACAACATCATTCACGATTTCAAACCATTATCATAATAATAAAAAAGAGGTAATCATTTGGATTATCTCTTTTTTTGTTAGAAAATTGTTTAAGAAAGTATTAAATTGACCGAAAAAATTTGTGTTTTTATACGTATGTAATAGAGTAAAAATCACCGAAAGGAATTATGAAATATGAAAAGATGTGTATGGGCTAGCGATAGCGCAGAAATGTTAGTTTATCACGATAAGGAATGGGGAGTTCCAAAGAAAAAAGTATCTGAATTATTTGAATGTTTAACACTAGAAATTTTTCAAGCTGGTTTATCATGGTCGACTGTCTTGCGTAAGAGGGATGCGTTTAGAAATGATTTCTCTGATTTTGACGTTGAAAAAATTAGCCAGTTTAAAGATGAAGACATTGAAAGATTGATGAACGATGAGGCGATTATTCGAAATCGTGCCAAGATAATTGCCACAATTCAAAATGCCAAAGCTTGTATGAATAATGATTTAGTTCAATTAACATGGAAACCATTTGATTTTACACAAATGGATGGACTAAATGACAACAATAAGGATGACATTAAAGAGTTCATCAAACCATACGTTAAACGATTTAAAGATGACGGATTTAAACGTGTCGGACCAACAACACTATATTCATATTTCCAATCAGTAGGGGTGATTAATGATCATGAAATAGATTGTTTCAGACATAAGGAAATAAATGATAATTTTAAATAATGATTCAAAGAAAGGATTTTATAATGAATATTAACGGCACTTTGATCAAGAAGCGACGTAAAAGTTTAAACATAACTCAATGTCAATTAGCGAAGCAAGTTGCTTGTACGCAACCTGTGATTTGTCAGATTGAAAACGGTAGCTATGATCACCAAATTAGTTTATATGTAATCAAAAACATTTGTAAGATATTGTTGCTAGATATTGATAAGGTGATTGAAAACGAGAAGAAAGTAGCCAGTTACGAAATTAATAGCATTCCATTTTGTGCAGCACTATGTATTCCAGAAGAGATACAGGAAAAGCTAGATAAGTATGAAGATGACTTAGAAGATAAAGAAGACATCAAGTACTTCCAAATCATACATGCAGCAGTTCAGCTTAGTAAGCAAGATTACAGTGCGTCGGTTGATGAGCTCCAAAGGCTGAACTACGACTTCTACGACAAAAATGAGATTAGCATGCAAAAGATGGTGATTATGGGGATGCTTGCGATTGACTACTTTGCGATGAATAAATTCTCCATTGCTTATCAATATGTGGTCGAGACAATTGAATTAACCAAAGAAATGAGTAGATTAGATATTGAGGATATGCAGTTCTTGATTTTATACCGTGAACTAGATGCAATTTGTACAACACTGGACTTAAAGAGTGATTCTAGTTATTTAAAGGAGATATCATGCCGTGCCTTTTACCGAAGTATTGTCGGTATTGAAAGTAAGGGGATTGATATCAAATTTGATAAGCTAGAACAACCCAACGGTGTTTTTGAATACTGGAAACAGTTTTTAAGTGAAAATAATCCATTGTCGATCAATGACGATTGGACGGTGGAATAAAAAAAAGACCTGGATATTAATCCAGGCCTTTTTTGTTTATTTTTGTACTTTATTGTCTAAGTCAGATTTTACGATTAAGACATCACATTCTGCTACACGAGTTACATATGAAGCAACTGAACCGATTAATAAACGTTCAGCAGCACTTTGTCCGTTGGCACCGATGATGATTAAATCAGTATCGAAACGATCAACTAAATCTCTTGAGATAATTGACTTAGGAGCACCATATTCAATTGTGTAATCAACATTCTTAATTCCAGCATCTTGGGCTTTCTTTAAGTATTTTTCTAGTGAGCTTTTAACACGGCTAGTAACGTCATCTAACATTGATGAGTCGAAATTAGCTAGGTTAGTGAATGATCGCGTATCGATTACGTGCACGATGTGTAGGTCAGCATCATTGTGTTTGGCAACTTCAATTGACTTGTTGAATGCTAACTTTGAGTTTTTTGAACCATCGATTGGAATCATAATTTGACTGTAATCTTGTAACATATTCTTTCACCTCAAACTATTTACTTGGTAAGGAAGGTAAGTAACATTAACTCCATCACCAATAACATTATACAACTTATTACCATGATAGTTGTAACGAAAAAGATATTTGGAATAAAAATTGCGATTGCTGAAAAGACAGCTAAAACGCAAAAGACAATCCCAAAGAACTTAACGATTTTACCCAATGCTTGATTGTTTTCAGGATGTAGCATCATGAAGGGCTTATCTGTATGGGTTAAAAGGAAACGACCAATTGTGAATAATACAACTGTCGCTAATAATACTAGAATTCTAATTAACATTGCAGACTCCTATTTATCACGTTGTGCGTGAAGTAGTTTTTCGTATTGTTGTTTAAACGTACTTTCAATCTTACCATTTGTTTTTGGTTCATAGTAAGTATCGTTTTTAATCTTAGTAGGTAAGTACTGTTGTTTAACCCAATCATTTGGATAGTCATGGGCATATTTGTAATTAACACCATGGCCTAATTTCTTAGCACCTGAGTAGTGACTATCCTTTAGGTGATCAGGGATGTCACCGTAGTTACCAGTACGAATCTTAGCAATCGCTGCATCAATCGCACGCATTGCGGTGTTTGATTTTGGTGATAGGCATAATTCGATGATGGCGTTGGCTAGGGGAATTCTTGCTTCGGGGAAACCAACCTTGTTGGCAGCTTCGATGGCAGAAACCGTTCTAGCACAAGCGGCTGGGTTAGCTAATCCCACATCTTCATACGCGATAACCATCAAACGACGACTAATTGAATTTAAGTCACCGGATTCAATCAAACGACCAGCATAGTGAAGGGCGGCACTAACATCTGATCCACGAATTGATTTTTGAAAAGCGGAAACAACGTCATAGTGAGCATCACCATTTTTATCCTGTGTTAAAGCTTTTCTTTGTAGACATGATTCCACGTCTTCTAACGAGATATGAATGATACCGTCGTCATCAGGGGAAGTGGATTTAGCTGCAAGTTCTAGTGCATTTAATGCACTTCTTAGGTCACCATTGGTGCTGGTTGATAGGAAGTGTAATGCATTTTCGGCTAAATCGATGTTCATATTACCCAATCCGTTGTCTTTATCGGTTAAAGCACGTTTGACGGCTGATTTAATATCATCTTCATTAAGAGGGTGCACCTCAAAGATTTGGGTTCTACTTCTAATGGCGGGATTGATATTAATATATGGGTTTTCGGTAGTAGCACCGATTAGGATAATATTACCGCTTTCAAGTAGTGGTAATAAGAAGTCTTGTTTGGTCTTATCTAAACGGTGAATTTCATCTAGTAATAAGACTACCGTTCCAGACATCTTGGCTTCTTCAGCGACAATCTGTAGGTCTTTCTTCGTATCGGTTGCTGCATTTAATTGACGAAATGCATACTTAGTTGAACCAGCAATCGCACTGGCGATACTGGTTTTTCCTGTTCCAGGAGGTCCATATAGAATCATTGATGATAAAATTTTTGCTTTTACCATTCGATCGATGATTTTACCAGGACCGACTAAGTCTTGTTGGCCGACAACGTCCTCGATTTTCTTTGGACGCATACGGTATGCTAATGGATGCAATTTATCATCACCTTTATTTGAATATATTTTTTAACTTACCAAAAAATGATTGATTGGTTTGATTGTCATCAGAATCATTTGATGAATCTGTGGTTGTATCTTGTTGATTGTACTTTTCTTCGAAATCAACAGGGTTAACGTTAATTGATTGACTGTTAGCGTAGACTACACCGTAATTATCGGGTGCGGTACGGTAGAATGAGTCAGTTTTAATAACGAACTTGATGTTATTTTGTGATGCTAGTCTGATAAAAGGGGAGACAACATCATGATCCAAGTTACCATTAATGATTAGTTGGTAGCTGTTATTATTATCAAATTCCTTTTGAAGGGCATTGACAGCGTTTGGATTTGATAGATCCTTGATTTGGATTGCTAAAGAAACTCGTTCTCTAAAAGTACCTAGGTATCTACGTTGTTCATCCGGGTTAACCTTTGGAGTTCCACCCATGGATGATTGTTCTAAACGACTGCTTACATCATCTTCACTCATATTAATTGCTCCTTTTCATTTATGTCTTAGTACTATTTTATCATTAATTAAAAGAGGGTAGAAAAAAAGCGTTTTGCAAATGCAAAGCGCTTTTTTGGAGCAACAAGTATAACCAGAAATTATAGCTTGTTGTAGTATTCAACGATTAGTGATGCATCAATATCAGCATTCATTTCGTCACGTTGAGGTAATCTAGTTAGAGAACCTTCTAGTTTGTCAGCATCGAATGAAACGTATTGTGGACGACCAACAACAGCTTCAACGGCTTCCTTGATGATTTGTAGGTCTTTTGATTTTTCACGAACTGAAATAACTTGACCAACTTTTACTTCGTATGAAGGAATGTCAACACGTTTGCCATCAACAGTGATGTGACCGTGGTTAACTAATTGACGAGCTTGACGACGAGTAGTTGCTAAACCTAAACGGTAAACAACGTTGTCTAGTCTACGTTCTAGTAATACCATGAAGTTATCACCGTGACGACCTTCTCTAATCTTACCCGCACGAACGAATAGTTTTGAGAATTGACGTTCAGTTAAACCGTACATGAAACGTAGCTTTTGCTTTTCCTTCAATTGAGTACCGTATTCTGATAGCTTACCGCGACGACCTTGACCGTGGTCACCTGGTGCGTATGGGCGACGAGCTAATTCTTTACCAGTACCTGAAAGTGAAATACCAAGACGACGAGAAATTCTCCAACTTGGACCTGTATATCTAGACATAAAAATATCCTCCAATAAAAATTATTATTTGGAGTAAAATAATCACTGTACACTTAGTATTCGTGCATATTGCTCTGCAATGTTCACCCCAGCAGCCGTGGGGGTACTAATTGAACCATTAAGGCATCAATATGTTGACGAGCTTACCGTGTACTGCTGCATTATTTTACACAAAAGTTATTGTATGATTATTACCACTAATTGTCAATGGTTATGTGGCTTTCAAAGACTTTTACAAATTCTTCTAGCATTTCTTGATCTTCTTTAGAGAAACGATCAAAGATAGGGGCGTCAATATCTAAGACACCAAATCTGATTCCATCCTTTGCAATTGGGATGACAATTTCTGATTTACTGTTTGAATCACAGGCAATGTGACCAGGGAAATCATTTACATTTTCTACGCGGATAGTTTCGTTCTTATCAAATGCAGTACCACAAACACCGCTACCGTTTTTAATGTGGACACAAGCCACTTTACCTTGGAAGGGACCTAAGATTAATTTGTTTTTATCATCTACATAGGTGTAAAAACCGGTCCAGCTAACATCTGGAAGTTCTTGCATTAGTAGTGCAGAGGCATTTGCCATGTTGGCAACGTTGTTGTGTTCATCGGTTAACAACGCGTCTAACTGTTGTGCTAACATTGAATTGATTTTCATAATTGAAAACTCCCTTGTATATATTGATAATTAGGTATTTTAATAATTATCTCGTATGATATAATTGAATATAGTTAATTAGTTTATTATTAAAATATTAAAAATACAAATGTTTAATGCTAAAAAAGATTAGATTAAAATAAAAAGTTGTAAGGGGACAGATGTCAAAATGATTGATTTGGTTATTTTCATAATAGTAGTGCTTGTAATACTACTATTAGCGACATTCTTTTATCGAAAGAATCTATTTAAACGACTTGACGGTCTGGAAAAGCAAAAGGCTAATCTAAAGGACGTAATGGTCGGCGACGAGTTGGAAGCAACTGGTAAAATTAAATTAAATGGTGAATCTTTCGACAAATTTAATGAATACAAAGAACAATATGAAAAAATTACCAATTCAGACTTAACAAGTATCAGAAGTGATATGAGTGATGCAGAAGATTTCCTTAATAGTTACAAGCTATTATCAGCCAGCGTTACTATTGGTGACCTGGGGGATGCAATTGAAGTTGTTGATGGCAAGTTAAATGACATTCATGATGGTCTAAGTGAACTTCAAGAAGTTGACAGTTTACACCGCAAGGCAATCGAAGATGTTGATAATACCATCAGAGAAATTAACCAACAACTGCTATCACAAAACTACTCATTTGGTCCAAGCAGCGATAAGCTTGAAGATAAGCTAAGCACTATTAAGGGTGTTTACGAAGAATTCGTTGCTGAAACTGAAAATGGTGATCAAAACAAAGCCGAAGAATTACTTGGCAAGATTAACAACTTGATCAATGAAATGAATGAATTAATGAAGATTATTCCTGATACATATGTTTCATTATCAAAGGAATTCCCAAGACAATTGGATGAAATTGAACGTGGTCATCGTACTATGATTCAAACTGATTACAACTTTGTTGAAGATGATATTGATGACACTATCAACGCTCTAAAGGAATCATGCCAAGAAGGATTGAAGTCACTAGCTGAACTAGATATCCCTGAAACCAAGAAGACATGCACATATATTGAAGAAACAATTGATTCAATGTATGCCATCATGGAAAAAGAAATCGTTGCTAAGCGTAAGGTTAAGAAAAACATTAGCTTGGTATATGACTTCATCTTCCATGCTAAGAACCAAAACCGCATTCTAAGTGATGAACTTGAAGGTTTAAGCAAGAACTACAACTTAGAACACGATGAAATTGAAACCACTGCTGAATTAGCTGATAAAATCAGTAAGATTGAAACAATTTACAATAATGATTACGATGCAATCAACGGTAATAAGGCAGTATATTCTGTCATTCAAAAACATCAACAAGATGCAAAACAAGAACTAAGCTCAATTGAAAAACAACAAAAAGACATCAATGATTCTGTTGCTGAACTAAGCAAGGAAGAAAGAGTTGCCAGAGATAGCCTTCAAAAGTTTGATTTACAACTATTAAACATCAGAAGACGAATTGACAACCTAAACCTTCCTGGATTAACCGAAGACTTCTTAGAACGTTATGATTACGTATACAACGAAGTTTCAAATCTATCAGCGTCAATCAACCAAGTGAAGATTAGTATGGATGAAATTAACCAAAAATTGGCTAACATCTCAGACACAATGGATCACTTGCTATCCGATACAGAAAACATTGTTGATAGTGCAATGCTATCAGAACGTTTGATGCAATTCGCCAACCGTTATAAGAATGCCAATGAAGATTTAAACGCTGCCTGTGCACAAGCAAAGGACTACTTTGATAATCGTTACCAATACGAAAAGAGTCTAGCTACTATGGCTGCTGCAATCGAAAAGGTTAATCCAGGTGCATACAAGCAAATGGAAACTGAATACTATAACGAAAAGAAAACAACTAAATAAAATAAAGAAGTAACTTTGATGTCATTCAAACGTTACTTCTTTTTTTCTGTTATAATGTCAAATATAGTTGAGTCGGACAAATCCAAAAATGAAGAAGGGTAATAATGATATACTTTGACAATAGTGCCACAACAAAACCTGACGATTCTGTTGTAGCAACTTACGATAAAGTAAGCAAAGAATTTTGGGGAAACCCATCTAGTTTACATCAATTTGGTGAACAATCATTCAATTTATTGGAACAATCTAGAGCACAAATTGCTAAATTACTAGGTGTTTTACCAAGTGAAATATTATTTACCAGTGGTGGAACAGAAGGTGACAACTGGGCAATCAAGGGAACTGCCTTGGAAAAGCGTGCCTACGGAAATCACATTATCGTAAGTTCTGTTGAACATCCTGCAGTAAAGAACTCCGTTGAACAATTAACACAATTGGGCTTCGAAGTTACTTACTTACCAGTAAATGATGAAGGACGTATCTCTGTCGATGATTTAAAGAAGGCAATTAGACCAAGTACAATTTTGGTTTCAATCATGGCTGTAAATAATGAAATCGGTGCAGTTCAACCAATTAAAGAAGTCGGGGACCTTTTAAAGGATTATCCTAACATCAGTTACCACATTGATTCCGTTCAAGGAATTGGTAAGGGTATCCAAGATTTGATTTTCAATGATCGTGTTGACTTTGCCACTTTCTCAGGTCATAAATTCCACGCACCAAGAGGTGTCGGTTTTATGTACAAACGAAGTGGTAAGAAGATTGCTCCATTAATTACTGGTGGGGGCCAAGAACGTAACCTAAGAAGTAGTACAGAAAACCTACCTGCCATTACCGCAATGGCACGCGCTTTACGTCTATTATTAGATGATGAAGATAAAAAGGTTGCAAAACAACGTAAAATCAAGCAAAATATTTTAGGACATATTTCTAAATTTGATAAAGTAAAGGTCTTCTCAAAGGATAACGAACACTTTGCACCACATATTTTATGTTTTGCAATTCTAGGTGTTCGTGGTGAAACAATCGTCCATGCTTTTGAAAGTCATGGAATCTTTATTTCAACTACAAGTGCATGTTCTTCTAAACGTCACGTTGCCTCAGGTACTTTATCTGCCATGAAGGTTGATGAAGACGAAGCAACTAGTGCTGTGCGTGTTTCATTAGATGAACATAACACAATGGAAGAAGCAGATCGTTTTAACGAAGTCTTTGACGAACTTTATGAAAGATTTAAAAAGATTAACTCATAGAAAGGAAATTCGTGAATGCAATATACTGAAATAATGGTCAGATACGGTGAATTATCCACAAAGGGTAAGAACCGTAAAGACTTCATTAAGCAACTAGGCAAGAACGTTGACAGAGTGTTGCATGATTTCGAAAACCTAAAGGTAAGTGCTAAGCGAGATCGTTTGCACGTTACTTTGAACGGTGATGACTCAGATAAAGTTATCGAACGTTTAAAGGATGTTTTTGGAATTGAAAACTTTTCTCCTTCAATCAAGGTAGAAAAGGACATCGATAAGGTTAAAGAAACCGCCGTTGAAATGGTTAAAGCCCAATTCAAAGACGGTATGACCTTTAAGATTGACACTCGTCGACAAGACAAGCATTTCCCAATGGACACTCACGACATTAACGATGCTCTAGGTGGATACATCTTGAGCAACGTTGATGGTATCAAGGTTCAAATGAAGAACCCTGACATCAAGTTAAGAGTTGAAGTTCGTATGAACGGTATCTTCTTATCAAGTGAAACCATTGACGGTGCCGGTGGATTACCTGTTGGTACTGGTGGACGTGCTACTATGATGCTTTCTGGTGGAATTGATTCACCGGTTGCAGCATACATGGGAATGAAACGTGGAGTGAAGTTAGATATGGTTCACTTCTACAGTCCTCCATACACAAGTGAACAAGCATTAGCTAAGGCAAAAGAATTAGCTGCTAAGTTAACTCGTTTTGGTGGTAACATTCAATTCATTCAAGTTCCATTTACCGAAATTCAAGAAGAAATTAAGGAAAAGGTTCCTGAAGGATACTTAATGACTATTCAACGTCGTATGATGTTAAGATTGGCCGCTAAGTTGACATTAGACAGACACTGTAAGGGTGTCTTCACTGGTGAATCACTAGGTCAAGTTGCATCACAAACTCTTGAAAGTATGATGGCAATCAATGACGTAACTACTGTTCCGGTATTGAAACCATTACTTTCAATGGATAAGACAGAAATCATTAAGATTGCTGAAAGAATTGATACCTACGATCTATCAATTATGCCATTTGAAGACTGTTGTACAGTCTTTACTCCTCCTGCACCAAAGACTAAGCCTGATCTAGAAAAGACTAGAGCATGTGAAAAGTTAATTGATGTTGAAGGATTAATGCAACGTTCATTAGACAAAGTTAAGATTATCGACATTAAACCAGGGGAAGAATTCTTGAATGCTCAAGAAGATGTTTTCGCTGAATTACTATAATCTATAAAAAAGAGATCATCTTTATTGATGGTCTCTTTTCTTTTTGCTTGCAAATCAATCGTGTAAGTTGTATTTTAAATAACTAGCAACTACCAATTAAGGAGATTTATAACATGCAATTAAAATTTTTAGACAAACCAGTAGAAACAATTAAAGAACCAATGGATAAGGGACAAGCTCTACCAGATTTCAAAGTCCTAGATGCTAACAACAACGAATTCACTAACAAGGATTTAATCGGTAAGCCAGCATTGATTTTAACTGTTCCAGACGTTAACTCAAGGGTATGTAGTCTAGAAGCTAAGAAGTTCAACAGAAACGCTGACAAGTATGAAAATGTTGAATTCTACACGATTTCAAAGAACTCTGTTGAAGAACAAAAAGATTGGTGTGCAGCTAAGGGTGTTGAAAGCATGCATTTATTATCAGATGCTGACACAGACTTTGGTAACCAATCAGGTACTTACGTTAAGGAAATTGACGCATTAGCACGTATGGTTTTTGCCATCGATGCAAATGGTGAAATTGTTTACCGTCAAGTCGTAGAAGAAATTGGTTCACAACCAGATTTCAAAGAAGCTCTAGCAGTTGTTGAAAAATTAAACAAATAGAGTTGACGATTTTCCAAAAATTGTCTAATATAATCAATATAGATTACAAATGTGAAGATCAAGAGAGTAGTTTTGGTGATGAGTATCAGAGAAAAGATGATTAGGTGAGACATCTTTCCGTTATCAAAACGAAGGTAGCTTGTGAGCATTCATATTGATATTGATAATTTAGATATGAACGGGCCATCGTTAATTGGATTAAGAGAAAGTATTTTTTTAATGCTTTAAATTAGGTGGTACCGCGAGCACTTCGTCCTATTGGATGGAGTGCTCTTTTTATTTACTGGAGGGATGGACTATGGCAAAAGAAACTGAAATGTCTACAAAGTATGACCATGACGCCGTTGAATCAGGTCGTTATGAAAAATGGCTAGAACAAGACGTTTTCAAACCAAGTGGTGACAAGAAGGCAAAACCTTATTCAATCGTTTTACCACCACCAAATGTTACTGGTAAGCTTCACTTAGGACATGCATGGGATACAACCTTACAAGACATGTTAATCAGACAAAAGAGAATGTTAGGATACGATACCCTATGGGTTCCTGGTATGGACCATGCTGGTATCGCTACTCAAGCTAAGGTTGAAGCTAAGTTAAGAGACCAAGGCGTTTCTCGTTACGATCTAGGTCGTGAAAAGTTTGTTGACAAAGTTTGGGAATGGAAAGATGAATACGCAGCAACTATCAAGAAACAATGGGCTAAGATGGGACTTTCACTTGATTACTCACGTGAACGTTTCACTTTAGACGATGGTTTATCAGAAGCTGTTCGTAAAGTCTTCGTTGATTTATACAACCAAGGTTTAATTTACCGTGGTGAATACATTATCAACTGGGATCCACAAGCACAAACTGCTTTATCAGATATCGAAGTTATTCATAAAGATGATAAAGGTGCTTTCTACCATGTTAAGTACCCATTTGTAGACGGGACTACTTTTGATGGTAAAGATTACATTGAAATTGCCACTACACGTCCTGAAACTATGTTTGGGGATGTTGCCGTAGCTGTTAACCCAAGTGATGAAAGATACAAAGACATCGTTGGTAAGAAGATTATGGTTCCTCTAGTACAAAGAGAAATCCCAATCATTGCTGACCAATATGTAGACCCTGAATTCGGTACTGGTATGGTTAAGATTACTCCAGCCCATGACCCTAATGACTTCAAGGTTGGTAACAGACATGACTTAAAACGTATTAACACTATGAATGGTGACGCAACTATGAACGAAAATGCCGGTAAGTACGTTGGTATGGATCGTTTTGATGCTAGAAAAGCAATGGTTGCTGATCTAGAAGACCAAGGTTACATGCTAAAGATTGACCCAATTGTTCACTCAGTTGGTCACTCAGAAAGAACCGGTGTTCAAGTTGAATCAAGACTTTCAACTCAATGGTTCGTTAAGATGCAACCACTAGCTGACCGCGCAGTTAAGAACCAATCAACTGATGATAAGGTTAACTTCGTGCCAGAACGTTTTGAAAACACATTTACTCAATGGATGGATAACATTCATGACTGGGTTATTTCAAGACAATTATGGTGGGGTCACAGAATTCCAGCATGGTACAACAAGCAAACAGGCGAAATGTACGTTGGAATGGAAGCTCCTAAGGATGCTGAAAACTGGGAACAAGATCCTGACGTTCTAGATACTTGGTTCTCATCTGCATTATGGCCATTCTCAACTCTAGGTTGGCCTGATGAAAACTCAGAAGACTTCAAACGTTACTTCCCAACTAATACTTTAGTTACTGGTTACGACATTATCTTCTTCTGGGTATCAAGAATGATTTTCCAAAGTCTAACATTTACAGACCGTCGTCCATTCAAGGATGTTTTACTTCACGGACTAATGCGTGATGCACAAGGCCGTAAGATGAGTAAATCACTTGGTAATGGTATTGATCCAATGGATGTTATCGATAAGTACGGGGTTGACGCATTGCGTTGGTTCTTAGCTACTGGTAATACAGCTGGACAAGACGTTCGTTTCAGTTACGAAAAGATTGAAGCTGCATGGAACTTCATTAACAAGTTATGGAACGCTAGTCGTTACGTAATCATGAACCTAGGCGACATGGAAAAACCAGAATTACCTGATTCATCTGAATGGAACTTAGCAGACAAGTGGATTCTAAGTAAGTTAAACAGCGTGGTAAACCAAGTTACTGATCACTTTGAAAAGTACAACTTTGGTGAAGCTGGCCGTGCATTATACGACTTCATTTGGAATGACTTCTGTGACTGGTACATCGAAATGAGTAAAGAAACTCTAACTGGTGACGATGAAAAGGCTAAGAATAACACTAGAAACATCCTAGCTTACACATTAGACAAGATTTTGAAACTAATGCACCCAATGATGCCATTTGTTACTGAAAAGATTTGGTTAACAATGCCTCATGAAGGTGAATCAATCGTGGTTGCTCCATACCCAGTTAACCATGACGAATTCAAGGATGCTAAGGCAGAAAAAGACATGGCTGCATTAATCGAATTGATTAAGGTAGTTAGAAATATCAGATCACAAGCTAATGCTCCAATGTCATCATCAATCGACCTATTGATTAAGACTGATAATGATGACTTGAAGAACATCTTCGAAGAAAACAAGCATTACATCGATCGTTTCTGTCATCCAAAGGAATTATCAATTGGTTCAGATGTTGTAGCTCCTAAGTTAGCTATGACTGGAATCATGACTGATGCAGAAATTAGTATTCCTTTAGCCGAACTAGTTGATTTAGACGAAGAAATCGCTAGAATCGAAAAAGAAATTGAAAACTACACATTTGAGGTACAACGTGCCGAAAAGAAACTTGCTAACAAGAAGTTCGTTGACAATGCTCCAGAACAAGTTGTTAACGCTGAAAAAGAAAAGCAAGCTGATAACCAATCTAAGTTAGATGCTGCAAAGCAACGACTAGAAGAAATTAAGAGTCAAAAGTAATTTAGATTAATTAAAGAGTCGGGCGATATTGTCCCGGCTCTTTTTTGAAGGGATGACAAAGATGGATTATGAAACAGCGCTTAGTTTTATCCATGGTAGATATAAATTTAAAAAGCATCCAAGCTTAGACATTATCAAGGACCTTTTGAACCGTTTAGGTAACCCACAAAAAGACATTAATGCTATTCATGTCGCTGGAACCAACGGGAAGGGGTCTACGGTAGCCTACCTTAGAAATATCTTCCAAGCAGACCATAAAACTGTTGGAACGTTTACATCACCATTTTTAATTAAGTTCAACGAACGCATTAGTGTGGATGGCAATCCAATTTCAGATGCTGAGTTGGTTGAATTAGTGGAAAAGATTAAACCAATTGCTGAAGAAATGGATGAGACTATTGAAGGCGGTGGTCCAACTGAGTTTGAAATCATCACCGCTATGATGTTTTTATACTTTGCCAAGCATCCAGTTGATGTTGTGATTGTGGAAGTCGGAATTGGCGGTATTTTGGACTCTACCAACGTGTTTGAACCAACTGTCTCAGTGATTACAACAATTGGGATGGATCACATGAAGTTGTTAGGTGATACGATTCCAAAGATTGCCAGTCAAAAAGCGGGAATTATTAAAGAAAACCGTCCGGTTGTAATTGGTAAGGTCGATGACGACGCGATGGAAGTGTTCAAAAATAAGGCTTCAGAACTTGATGCACCATTATATGCTTACGGCAGTGAATTTAATACTTCTAAACCAGTCATGAGCAACAAATGGCAACAATCATTTGATTATGAAGATGATGATAACTTGGTCCGAAACATCAAGACCAGCTTGTTAGGCTTTTACCAACCACACAACGCGGCATGTGCGATTAAGGCATATGTTTTACATCAACAAGATAAGGGTAAAGAAGTAAATAGTTCAGCAATTATTAGTGGAATTGCTAAGACAACCTGGCCAGGTCGTTTTGAAAGAGTTAATGATCAACCACTAGTCGTCCTAGATGGTGCCCACAATATCGATGCCGTTAACGAAATCAAGAAATTATTAATCAAGGACTTTGCTTTAAACGAAATTTACATCATTATCGGTATCTTAGCCGATAAAGATTACATGGATATGTTGAATATTTTAGGTAGTATTAAGAATGTTCATTTAGTATTAACTAAGTTTGAGGCTTACGGTTCAAGACAAAGTGTCGATGTAGATGAGATAAGCGGTCAGATTAAGGCTAAAAATCCAGTGTCTGTTATTGATGATTGGAAGCAAGCAATTGCTCAAACTGCTGGTGAAATGTCAGAAGATGACATGATTTTAATCACTGGATCGCTATATTTCATCTCAGATGTGCGAAAATTATTCAAATTAGAATAAAAAATTGTTAAATTTTAAATTCTTTAATGATAAATGTTGCAAAATCGTATACACTAGAGAGTGTTATTAAAAATTAAAAAATAACTATGGTATACTAAGAAAGTATGCAAAAAAAGGTGAAATTAAAAATAGCCAGCCAAATGTAATTATGAAGGGATGAAAAACTGTGTTTGGATTTGGAACTAAAAATATTGGAATTGATTTAGGAACTGCCAACACAATTGTTTACGTTGATGGTAAAGAAATTGTGTTAAGAGAACCTTCAGTTGTTGCTAAGAATACAAAAACTGGAGAAATCGTTGCAGTTGGACAAGAAGCAAGAGATATGATTGGTCGTACTCCTGCTAGTATTTCTGCAATTAGACCTATGAAAGATGGGGTAATTGCTGACTACGAAACTACTGTTACAATGCTAAAATACTACATTAACAAGACTGTAGGACATGCTTCAGGTAAGCCTTACGTTATGGTCTGTGTACCAAGTGGTATTACTGCTGTTGAAAAGAGAGCCGTAATCGATGCAACTCGTGTTGCTGGTGCAAAGGATGCTTACGTAATTGAAGAACCTTTTGCAGCTGCCATTGGTGCAGGTCTACCAATCATGGACCCAACTGGTAGCATGGTTGTTGATATTGGTGGTGGTACTACTGATGTTGCTACTATCTCATTAGGTGGTATCGTATCAAGTAGATCACTTCGTGTAGCCGGTGACCGTCTAAACGACGCAATTGCCGCTTACATCAGAAAGAAGTACAACCTACTAATCGGTGAAAGAACTGCTGAAAAGCTAAAATGGGATATCGGTTCAGCTTCAATTGAAGGTGCTAAAGATATCGAAAACGTTACTATTCGTGGTAGATACCTACTAACTGGTTTACCAAAGAGTGTGGAAATTACTGCTGAAGACGTAGCAAACGCTATTTCAGAACCAATTCAAGAAATCATTGGAACTGTTAAGGAAACCCTTGAAGAAACATCTCCAGAAATCTCTGCCGATGTTATCGATCACGGTATTGTCTTAACTGGTGGTGGTGCTTTATTGAAGAACTTACCACAAGTTATTTCAGAAGCTACTAAGGTTCCAGTTTCAATCGCTAAGAACCCGCTAGATTGTGTTGCAATCGGAACTGGTGAATCATTAAAGAGCATTGATATTATGAAGAGAAAATAGATTAAATAAGCGGGGAGGTTATCTTCCCGCTTATTTACTAGTTCGGAGGATTGAAAAATGCGTAAGTTTTTCTCCAATCGAAAGTGGTTAACTGCCATTTTGATTTTTATTATTTGTTTAGGTTTCATTTCCGTTTCTGTTTCAACCAGAAATAACAAATCAATGCCACCGTTTATCCAACGTTTTGGAAATGACGTGGTTGGAATTGCTAGTTGGACTGTTGCTGTTCCTGCAAACTCAGTTAGACATGCCGGAGAAACTGTAAACAATCTAATTAACACATACAAAGAAAATCAAAAGCTAAAAGCACAAGTAGAAACAATTACAGCAACCAAGGTTAGAGACCAAGCTATTCAAAGCGAAAATGATCAACTAAAACGTGAACTTAAAATTAAAAGTGGTTTAGCTGATTACAATCCAATTGTTGCTGAAGCTTTAGTTAGAACTCCATCAGCATGGAACGACCAATTTGTTATTAACAAGGGTTCATCTGCTGGGGTTAAGAAGAATATGTCCGTTCTTGGCGCTAAAGGATTAATCGGACGTGTCATCGAAGTTAATAACAGTAACAGTAAAGTAGAATTAATTTCTAACACTGTTGATTCTGACAACAAGTTCCCGGTTGAAGCTACCAATTCAAATGGTGAAACTGTTAACGGAATTATTAACGGTTATGACAGAAAGACTGGTCAATTAATCGTTGGTCATTTAAATACCAAGGTAAAGATTAAGGTAAATGACAAAGTATCTACAAATGGTCTTGGTGGAATTACACCAAAGGGTATTTACGTAGGTAAAGTTGCAAAGGTAACAACTGATGATTATGGAACTGCTACTAAGTTGTACATTCAAACTCCAGCAAACATGAATGATCTAGAAGTTGTTACAGTTGTAGATAAAACATCATAGGGGTGATTAGGATGAGAGAACACCAACCAATTAGATATGTTTTCATAATTGGATTGTTCATTTCTTTGTTCTTGGATGGATCAATTTCATTAATTTTTAGTCACCTTCTATATGGAAAATATATGCTAGTCCCAAGCATTACATTTGCATGGTTATTCTTTGGTATGTACTTCATTAATCGAACAAACGAACACGTTGAAATATGGGCAGCAATTGCCGGATTATTGTTTGATTTGTTCTATACCGGTATATTAGGGGTGTACGTAATTGTCTTTCCACTAGCAATCATCATCGGTAGAAAGCTATATCGTTTCTTACCAATGAACATTGTGACCGGGTTATTTTCATTTGCGTTTAACATTGCACTAATAAATGTTTTGGCTTATGGATTAAATCGTTTAATGAATGCTACTAACATGGCAGCTGGGTACTTTTTAATTCATGCAGTGATTCCAACTGTATTGTTTAACTCAGTGTTATTCTTAATTTTGTACGTGCCAATCGGGGTATTATTTGATCGAATTGAGTAGAGTAATAAAAGAGATAAGAGGGAGTATCTATAAATGCAATCTGTAGTACTTAAAGGAACCAAAGACGGATATGAGTTAATCCTAAAAGAAACAGCTAGTGTGAGAGAAATTCTAGTCGATTTGAAACAACTACTAGAAGGCCTTGGCGAAGAAAGTGAAAAAGGCAAAGACCAATTACATTTGAATGTTCAGATGGGTAACAGATTGATGTCAGAAGAAGATAAAAATGATATCATTAAGTTAGTTGATGACTACGAAAATCTAGTTATCGATAACTTTTTATCCAATGTTATTACCAAGGAAGAATCTGCTAAAATCATGGCACAAAACAATGTTGAAGTGATGAGCAGAGTGATTAGAAATGGTCAAGAAGTAAACGTCGATGGTGATGTTTTATTCTTTGGTAAGATTCATGAAGGTGGAAAGTTAATTGCCACTGGTAATGTGTTTAATATGGGAGTTATCGAAGGAATTGTTCAAGCAGGTTTTCCTGATGACGAAAGTAAGTTAATCATCGGTAATTTACATACAGCACAACAAGTTCGTGTAGGAGAACAATACGATATTGTAGCGGATCGTCCAATTGAGGATTCTGAAAAGACAGTAGTATATGTAAACGACCTACACGTGCTAAGTTATGGTAAAATAAAGAATCTAAAAGAGATTAATCCGAAGTTCTTTAATCGAATTGGAGGTATTGAATAATGGGAAAAGCCATTGTAATTACATCAGGTAAAGGTGGAGTTGGAAAGACAACTTCAAGTGCTAATATTGGAATTGCGTTAGCAATGATGGGAAAAAGAGTGTGTTTGATTGACTTAGATATTGGTCTAAGAAACCTAGATGTTGTTATGGGTCTAGATAATCGTGTTATGTACGATATCGTAGATGTTGCAACTGGTAGAGTAAAGCTAGTTCAAGCAATGGTGAAAGATAAGCGTTTTGATGACTTATTATATCTATTACCTGCAGCCCAAAATACTGATAAGACAGCTCTAAACGAAGAACAAGTAAAGAGCATTGTTGATGAATTAAAACCAGATTTTGACTATGTCTTTATTGACTGTCCAGCCGGAATCGAACAAGGTTTCATTAACGCCGTTTCTGGTGCTGATGGTGCAATCGTTGTTACCACTCCAGAAATTTCAGCCGTTCGTGATGCCGATCGAGTAATTGGTTTATTAGAACAACATCCACTTCAAGAAACACCAAAATTAATCATTAATCGTATCAGAAAATCATTGATGCAAGATAACAACTATATGGATGTTGATGAAATCACTACCCATTTAGGAATTGATTTATTAGGTATCATCTTAGATGATGACAAGGTTATTAGTACCTCAAATAACGGTGAATCAATTGTTATGAACCCAGACAACCCAACAGCCCAAGGTTACAGAAACGTAGCTAGAAGACTTGAAGGTGAAACAGTTCCATTGATGAAGATTGATGTCAAAAAGGAAAGTGCATGGGATAAGTTTAAGCATTTATTTAAACGTAACTAAACTTTATTATTGACTTACGATTGAAATTAAGTTATTTTATTAATTATTAAAAGACTTTGAGCAGAAATGCATTTGTATGTAATTCACAGAGATCCTAGTAACAGGTGAAAGCTAGGTAATTACAGCAGGTGTTCACATCTGTGAGTTGTTATTCTGAACGTAATTAGGAATAAACCGGTGCAGCCGTTATCTGCGAGTCAATAGACTCACTGAGCTATTTTGCGCGAGCAGAATAGGAAATTAGGTGGCACCACGTTTTCAACGTCCTTTTAGCATATTGCTAAAAGGGCGTTTTTTTTATCAAAGGAGGAATAATTAATGCAATATATTTTAGAAATATTACCTTCACTATTTTCTGGGGTAGTAACCACATTAGAGATTTTCGCATTAACAATCGTTTTATCAATCCCATTAGGAATTTTAGTTTCCCTAGCATTAACCGGAAAAAATATTATCAAAGCAATCTTTGAATTTTATGTCTGGATCATGCGTGGAACTCCGCTATTATTACAATTGATTTTTATTTTTTATGGTTTACCAATTATCGGAATTGTATTCCCAAGATTTGAAGCAGCTGTTATCGCCTTTGTTTTAAATTATGCAGCTTACTTTGCTGAAATCTTTAGAGGTGGTTTTCAATCCATTCCAAAGAACCAATTCGAAAGTGCTAAGATGCTACGCTTAACTCGTTGGCAAACTCTTCGTAAGATTGTCATTCCGCAAGTTTTCAAAATTGTGTTACCTTCAATCGGAAACGAAGTAATTAACCTAGTTAAGGATTCATCATTAGTATACGTAATTGGTATTGGTGACTTATTACAAGCTGGAAATATTGCAACAGCACGTGACGTTACATTAGTTCCATTAATTTTAGTTGCTGTATTCTACTTAGTACTAACAGCGGTATTAACATTGGTACTAAGAAAAATCGAACAACGTTTTGATTACTGGAGATAGGAGGGATTAACATGTTTCAAGTGAAAAGTTTAAATAAGAGTTTTCAAGGTAAAACCATCATCAAGGACATGAACCTAGATGTTGCTGATAACGAAATCCTAAGTATTGTTGGTCCTTCCGGTGCTGGTAAGACAACACTATTAAGATGTATCACTGGTTTGGAAAAAGCCGATTCAGGTAAGTTCTTCTTGGATGGCGAAGAAATTGATCCAACTGATGATTCAAAATCAGTTATTGGGGTAGTATTCCAAGACTTTGGGTTATTCCCAAACTTGACTGTCATTGAAAACATCATCTTGGCACCACAATTAGTGTTAAAAAAGTCAAAAGAAGAAGCATTAAAAGAAGCACAAGAATTAATCGACAAGCTAGATTTAACTGGTAAGGAATCACTTTACCCATACCAATTATCTGGTGGACAAAAACAACGTGTGGCAATTGTTAGAACTTTGGCAATGCACCCAAAGATTATTTGCTACGATGAACCAACATCTGCATTGGATCCTAAGTTAAGTGAAGAAGTTGGAAAGATTATTTTAGATTTAAAGAAACAAAATATCACACAACTTGTGGTTACCCACGATGTGGCATTTGCAAAACAAGTTGCTGACAAGGTAAAGGAAGTTAGACCATTTAAAGAGGAGGGGTAGTCTATGAAGACCAAAGTTTTAAAAATGGTTGGAATTATTAGTGTTTGTTTGATGGCCGTTATCATGCTATCTGGTTGTGAATCTGTTACACAAAAAGCAGATCATCAAGATACATGGAGCCGCATTGAAAAGAACAAGCAAGTTACCATTGGTCTAGATGTTACCTTCGTTCCGATGGGGTTTGAAAACCAAAGCGGTAAAATCGTCGGCTTTGATGTCGACTTAGCCAAGGCTGTGTTTAAACAATATGGTATTAAGCCAGTCTTTCAACCTATCGATTGGTCAATGAACGTAACCGAGTTGAGAAATACCACCATTGATTTAATTTGGAATGGTTTCACAATTACTCCCGAACGACAAGCTGTTGTTAACTTCAGTAAGCCTTACTTGGCAAACGACCAAGAACTAGTTACTTTGAAATCATCTCACATTAATAAATTTAGTGATATGAAGGGCAAGTATTTAGGTGCCCAAAATGGTTCAGCTGGTCTAAATGATATTGACGATCAACCAAAATTATTGAAACAATATATTAAAAACCAATCACCAATTCTATACAATTCATTTACTAATGCATTTATTGACTTGAATCATGGTAGAATTAGTGGATTGTTAATTGATAGCACATATGCAAACTATTACATTGCACACCAACCTAACCCTGACATGTACAAGGTCGTTAGAGGTAAATTCCCACCAGAAGAATTTGGTGTCGGAATCCGCAAAGGTGATAAGACAATGCAAGCTAAGATTAATGCTGCATTCAAGAAGCTAGCAAAGAATGGTGAATTAGAAAAGATTTGTAAGAAGTGGTTCGGTAAGAACTACAACTCACCATTAATGAAATTAACAAATAATACGAAATAAGAACTAGAGGTGGGGTTTTGTTGCATAAGAAATTAGCTAATGGAGTAGACTTAAATGTTATTTTAGAAGATAAATTCAAAACAATTTCATTTACTTTTGATCTAGTTAGCGAGGCTATTCCAGAAAATTTTGCTAAACGAGCAGTACTTGCAGAATTGATGGAAATTAGTAATCAAGATTATCCAACGCAATCCAAATTAGCAAGATACTTATCATCAATGTATGGAGCCAGTTTTGGAACCAACGTTTTGAGATATGGTAATTTGTCAGTTCTAAGAATTAACTTGAGTATCCCAAATCCAAAATTTGTGGATGCAAAAGATGATTTATTACAACAGGCTGTTAGTTTTATTCATAGTGTAGTATTCAAGCCATTGGCTACTGATGGCCAATTTGATAAAGACACGTTTACCTTACAAAGAAACAACATGAAAAAGTATGTTGAATCAGTGGCAGATGACAAACAGTACTATGCTTCAATTCAATTGAAGAAATTATTTTACAAGGACTACCTAAACCGTGGTTCTTTTATATTTGGAACACCAAATGACTATGACATAATAGATAGTCAAAATGAATATGAATACTATTCAAACGTTTTAAATAACGATAATATCAAGATTTCTGTTATCGGGGATGTTGAGGAAGAAAGAATTTATAACTTGTTTGATCAATTTAAATTGTTAAATCGAAGTGTAGAATATGAATTAGCACCACTAACTTCATTTAAGATGAATGATGATGTTGAAATGGTCGATAAGAAGATTCAATCATCACAAAGTTGTTTGAATTTAGGTTACCGTTTGCCGATTTTCTACAATAATAAAGAAGCGATGGCAGCGGTATTGTTCAATGCTATTTTTGGTGGGACACCACAATCTAAACTATTCAAAAATGTGAGAGAAAAGAACAGTTTGGCATACAGTGCAAGTAGTTCATACAATTCTATCAATGGGTTTGTAATGGTAAGCACTGGTATCAATTACAGCAATAAGGATAAGGTCTTAGCGATTGTTAGGGAACAATTAAACGATATCGCTAATGGAAATGTCGACATCGATGTTTTAAACAGTATTAAGGCTGAAATGATTAACGCCAAAAAAGCTGTTTTGGACAGTCCTCGTCAAAACATGGAACAACAATTCGTTAATGGATTGTTGAACCGAGCTCTATCATTTGATGAATGGAAACAACGGGTTAATGATGTGACAATCGACCAAATTGCTGAGGTTGCTAAAAAGGTCGAATTGAATTCAATTTTCTTCTTAGATGGGAGGATTGATGATGCAAATTAAAGAGTATCGTAAGTTTAATGAAAAAGTATATATTGAAAAGATGGATAATGGGTTGTCTGTGGTAGTTGTTCCCAAGAAGGGCTACCAAAAGACTTATGCTACGCTTTCCGTACGATATGGATCTATCGATACCAACATTAATGGAAAGACTTATCCAGCAGGAATTGCCCATTTTCTAGAACATAAGATGTTCGATAAAAAAGATTATGATGCTATGGATGTTTTCTCTAAATATGGTGCAGGCTCTAATGCATTTACTAGTTTTAATAAAACAAGTTACCTATTTTCAACCACTGATAATGTTCATGAAAACCTAACTGAGTTATTGGATTTCGTGCAAGAACCTTACTTTAGTGACGCAAAGGTAGAAAAAGAAAAGGGCATCATTGGCCAAGAAATTAGTATGTATGATGATGAACCAGGAGCTGTTTTATTCTTCAAGACAGTTCAAAACATGTTCCCAGATACGCCATTGAATGTTGATATTGCCGGCACAGAGGATTCAATCTATAAGATTACCAAGCAAGACTTGTATGACTCTTATAATTACTTCTATCAACCTCAAAACATGCAACTTACAGTTGTTGGAAACGTTGTTCCTGAAGATATCTTTAAGTGGGTTAGCGATAACCAAAGTAAAAAGAGTTTTAACGAACCTAAAGATGTCAAAAGAACGACAATTCAATCTTCTGAAATTGTGAGGGAAACCACCCATTATATGGATGTAAACCGTCCTAAAGTGGCTTTAGGAATTAAAGGTGATTCTAAATACAATGGTGATATTAAATATGAACTATCCATTTCACTATTGCTACAACTTCTGTTATCAGAAGGTTCTGAGATTTATGAAAAGATGTATAACGATGGAATTATCGATGACTCATTTGGTTTTGACTTCGATTGCGAAGATCAGTTTAACTTTGCGGTATTAGCGGGTGAAACTGAAAAGATTGATGAGTTCATTGATAGAATTTCAGATGTATTGGTTAACTTTGCCGACTATATTTCAGATAAATCTGATGAGTTTGAATTAATTAAAAAAGAAGAAATTGGTCAACATGTTTCAATGATGAATTCCATTGAAGCAATTGCAAATAACATGTCAGATGAAGATCATGATTTTGAAAATATCTATGATGAAATTGAAATGATTAAACAATTAGAATTAGATGATTTAATTCGTTATGGAAAATTATTTTTAAAACCTGACATGATAGTGAAAAACAAGATTTTTCCTAAAAATTAATTAGTTTAGATGTCTAGATAATATAGCTAATTATGATATACTGTAGATGTAAAATAATAAATAAGTGGAGTAATACCTATGCAAAATAACAATGGAAAACAAGTAGAAATTGGTAAATCACTACACGAAGCACGTGTCGCCAAGGGAATGTCCATTGACGATATTCAAAAGATTACCAAAATCCAAAAACATTACCTTGAAGCAATCGAACAGGGGAACTTTGCTGAACTTCCTGGTGATTTTTACGTTCGCGCGTTTATTAAGCAATTCGCTGACACTGTTGGCGTTAACGGTATTGAACTATTGAATGAACATGACGATAGTCTACCTGATACTCAAAGCGAAGAATACGCTGATGAAGTATCAAAGGATGACGTTAATAGCCGTGTAGCTAGTCGTAGTCGTGAACAAAGAAAAGACTCATTCCGTAAGGTTATTCCAACCATCGGAATTATCGTTGCAATTCTAGTAGTTGTTTGCGGTATTTGGGCAGTCGTTGTACATACTAATAGTTCTTCTCAAACTAGCATTAGTAGCAGTTCTGTTTCAGTTACTGGTTCTTCAGAATCAAGTTCATCAAGCAGCAAAGCTGATGACAAGAAGAAAGAAGATAAGAAGTCCACTGACACTAAGACTACCATTAAGGAAGTTAGCGCTACTAAGTATAATGTAACTGGTCAAAAAGAAAACACTGTTACTTTAAAGGCTACTGGTAGAGCATGGTCATCAATCATGGCTGATAACAAGACTCTATTCCAAGGTTCACAAAACAGTGGTGATAAGAAGGATGTTAAGCTTCCAGCTGACACTAAGAGTGTTAACATTTCACTAGGTAACACCCAAGGTGCTAAGATCTTGGTTAATGGTACTGAATTGAAATACGACAAGAGCACACCTTTAACTACACAAATTACATTAGAATTTAGTAAATAAAAAAGAGGGCTTTGTTAAAGCCCTTTTTTATTTCTATGGAGGAAATTATGAATTTACCAAACAAACTTACATTAATTAGAATAATAATGATTCCATTATTCATTATTTTGCTTTCATGTGACATTAACATGGGAACAGTTATCTGGTTAGGTACAAGTATCCAAGTAACCAGAATCGTTGCAGCAATCGTTTTTGCTGCTGCATGTATTACAGACTTTTTAGATGGACAAATTGCCAGAAGACAACATTTAGTTACTAACTTCGGTAAATTTGCTGATCCATTAGCAGACAAAATGATTGTTATGTCAGCATTCATTATCCTAGTTTCATTTGGCTTTGTTCCAGCATGGGTTGCAGCTGTAATCGTATGTCGTGAACTAGCCGTTACTGGTCTAAGATTAATCGTTGTTGAAAACGATGGCCAAGTAATTGCAGCTGCATGGCCTGGTAAGATTAAGACATTCAGTCAAATGATTGCCATTATCTTATTACTATTGAATGATTTCTTATTCATTCCATTTACAACCATTGGTTTTGGTACATTATTACTTTACATCTGCTTATTCTTCACTGTTTACTCAGGTGTTGAATACTTCTGGAAGAGTCGTTTCATTTTTGCAGATTCTTTCAAGTAAATCGATTTAATTATCGTATATATATAAGAAAGGTCGGATTATGTATGCAAATTGATACATCTATTGTTAACAAGCTTATTGACGATAAAATCACCATAACCGGAGCAGAAAGTTTAACGGCAGGGATGTTTCAATCCACTATTGGTGGAGTCCCCGGTGTTTCTGCTATCTTCTATGGTGGATTTGTTACTTATTCAAATGAAGCAAAGGCCAAGCTATTATCAATTCCAATGGAAGTAATTGATGAATATGGTGTTGTTTCTGAACAAGTGGCGATTTGGATGGCTAAGCAATCCAAACAAATTATGAATGTAGACGTAGGGGTATCATTTACAGGTGTTGCTGGTCCTGATAGTTTGGAAGGACAACCAGCGGGAACTGTATTTATCGGATTAGATTACAAGGAAAATCAATTTGCAAAAGAATTTCATTTTAGTGGATCACGTCAAGAAGTGCGTGAACAGTCAGTACAAGCTGCATTGAAAATGATTGAAAATGAGTATTCTAAATAATGCGAACTTTTGTTCTGTTTTTACTTGCTTTTTTAATGAGAGATTAGTATAGTATAAATATCGAATAGTTATCAAAGGGAGGTCAAATTAATGGCTGATGAACGAAAAGCGGCTCTAGATGGTGCCTTAAAACGAATTGAAAAAGAATTCGGTAAGGGTTCAATCATGAGAATGGGAGACCGTGGAGATACTAGAATTTCCACTGTACCAACAGGTTCCTTAGCACTTGATAATGCATTAGGTGTTGGGGGATTCCCACGAGGAAGAATTGTTGAAATTTATGGACCTGAAAGTTCAGGTAAGACTACCATTGCGTTACAAGCTGTTGCGGAAGTACAAAAGCAAGGTGGAACAGCGGCATACATCGATGCTGAAAATGCTTTGGATCCAGTATATGCTACCAACCTAGGGGTAAACATTGATGATTTACTTCTATCACAACCTGATACTGGTGAACAAGGTTTACAAATTTGTGACGCCCTTGTATCAAGTGGTGCCATTGATATCGTAGTTGTCGATTCAGTTGCGGCTTTAGTACCTAGAGCTGAAATTGAAGGTGAAATGGGTGATGCTCACGTTGGTTTGCAAGCTCGTTTAATGTCACAAGCACTACGTAAGTTATCTGGATCAATTAACAAGACTAAGACTATAGCTCTATTTATTAACCAAATTAGAGAAAAAGTTGGTGTTATGTTTGGTAACCCAGAAACTACACCTGGGGGACGTGCTCTTAAGTTCTATTCAACTATCAGACTAGAAATCAGAAGAGCTGAACAAATTAAAGATGGTACTGACATTATTGGTAACAGAACTAAGATCAAAGTTGCCAAGAATAAGGTAGCTCCTCCATTCAAGCGTGCCGAAGTTGATATCATGTACGGTCAAGGTATTTCACAAACTGGTGAATTAGTTGATATGGCCGTTGAACAAGATATCATTGGTAAGTCTGGTTCATGGTACTCATACGGTGAAGAAAGAATTGGTCAAGGTCGTGAAAACGCAAAACAATTCTTACAAGATAATCCGGACAAAATGGAAGAAATTAACAAAAAAGTTCGTGCTGCATATGGCATGGGCGAAGATGATTCTGAATCAGGTGAAGCTGAACAAACAAGTTTGGACACTGGTGAAGAATAACGATAAAGAAGCCGAAAGGCTTTTTTTATTTTGCAAAAGAAAATAACATGTGTTGACACTTTCACAACTAAAATTTAAAATATAGTAATGTACATTGAACTATTTATTTAGTTCGCAAAATGACTAATAAATCATTCAATGCGCAATTATCAAAAACTTAATTAAATTAGATGATGTGGAGGTGCAATAAGCCTATGACTTATTTTTTACCTATGATCCTCGCAATCATCGCTGCTTTTGTAGTTGGTATCTCTGTGGGAATGTTTTCTAACAAGAAAATTGTTGATAAGAAATTAACAAAGGCCCACATGAGTGCACAAGATATTTTGGAAGATGCTAAACGACAAGCTCAAACCTCAGCTAAGGAAGCAATTCTTGAAGCTAGAGAAAAGAGTAACCATTATCGTTCAAACATCGAAAAAGAAATTAAGCAAAGACGAATTGAAGTTCAACGACAAGAAAATCGTCTAATTCAACGTGAAGATTCTTTAGATCGTAAAGATGACGCTTTTGATAAGCGTGAAGATTCATTGAATAAGCGTGAAGAAAAGCTTAATTCAAACCAAAAGAAACTTGAACAAAAGCAACAGCAAGCTGATATGCTAGTTAAACAACGTCAAGATGAGTTAGAACGTATCTCTTCACTTTCTCAAGAAGAAGCACAAGAGCTAATTATTAACGAAACAAAGAAAGAATTAGCTGACGAACGTGCCAAAATGGTTAAAGATAGTTATAACCTAGCTCGTAAGGAATCTTCTGAGAATGCCAAGAATCTAGTTATTGAAGCGATTCAACAAAGTGCTGCTGATATCGTATCTGAAACCACAGTTTCAGTTGTTAACCTACCTAACGATGATATGAAAGGTCGTATCATCGGACGCGAAGGTAGAAACATCAGAACCTTTGAAACCCTAACAGGAATTGATTTGGTTATTGATGATACTCCAGAAGCAGTTGTGCTAAGTGGATTTGATCCAATTAGAAGAGAAGTTGCCAAGATGGCACTTGAAAGCCTAATTAAGGATGGTCGTATCCACCCAGCTCGAATCGAAGAAATGGTAGATAAGAGTCGTCGAGAACTTGATGAAAAGATTCAAGAAATTGGTGAAGAAACAGTATTTGATTTAGGAATTCATTCATTGAGTCCTGAAATGATTATGATGATTGGTAAATTGAAGTTCAAGATTTACCATGGGCGTAATGTTTTGAGCCATTCTATTGAAGTTGCGAAGTTGTCAGGTGTCTTAGCCGCAGAATTAGGCGAAGACGTCGTATTAGCAAAACGCGCAGGATTGTTGCACGAAATTGGTCGCTCTGCAGATAATGAAACAGAAGGTTCCCACATTGACCTTGGTGTTGACTTAGCCAAGAAGTTCAAAGAAAGTCCAGTTGTTATTGACTCAATTGCAGCCGATAATGAAGACAGTGAACCTAAGTACATCATTTCTGAATTAGTTAATATCGCAAACAAGATTGCGATTGCTAGACCAGGTGCAAAGAGCAAATCTCTTGAAAGCTTTGTTCATCGTCTAGAAAGTTTGGAAACAATTAGTGATAGCTTCGAAGAAGTAAACAAGAGCTACGCAATTCAAGCCGGACGTGAAATTAGAGTGATTGTAAAACCAGAAAAAGTTTCTGATACTCAAGCAGTTGTTTTAGCTAGAGATATTAAAAATAAGATTGAAGAGGATATGGAATATCCTGGTCATATCAAGGTTACAATTATTAGAGAAGTAAGATCAATCGAATATGCAAAATAAAAAAAGGGCTTTTGCCCTTTTTTATTTTATGTAAAACGATGTAAAATAGTATATATATAATAATGAATTGAGGACGAAAATGAGAATACTATTTTTAGGTGACGTAGTAGGTAACTTGGGGGTAGAGATGGTAAGCAAGTATCTACCAATTCTAAAAAGAGACTACAAGCCACAGGTAACGATTGTAAATGGTGAAAATTCAACATCATTTGGTCGCGGAATTAATAAAAAAGTATATAAACAAATTATGAGTGCAGGGACTGACGTAATTACATTAGGAAACCATGCATGGAATAACGAAGAAATCTTCGATTTTATCGATGATACCAAAAAATTAGTACGTCCTCTTAATTATCCTGGTAAGGATGTACCGGGTAGTGGATATACAATTATTAACGTTAATAATAAGAAATTAGCGGTTGTTAATTTACAAGGAAGAATCTTTATTGATCCAATCGATGATCCTTTCCAAAAGATTGACGAACTTATCAGTGAAATTAAAAAAGAAGCGGATGCAATTTTTGTTGATTTTCACGCTGAAACAACCAGTGAGAAGAAAGCAATGGGGATGTATCTAGATGGTCAAATTTCTGCGATTGTGGGAACTCATACACATGTGCAGACCAATGATGACCAAATTCTAAAAAACGGCACAGCGTTCATTTCTGACGTTGGAATGTGTGGACCATTTGATAGTGTCTTAGGAATGAAGTATGAAAATATCATTCATCGTTTCATTACCCAACGTCCAACTAGATTTGAAGTTGAAGAAAAGGGACGTGGAATCGTCTCCGGATGTGTTATCGATTTAAGAGATGATGGCACTGCCAGATCTATTGAAAAAATATTAATTGATCCAAATCACCCATATAAGGGTTAGTAGCAAAGGAGGATATTGTTTTAATGGCTAGTAAAACTAAACAAACACCAATGATGGAACAATATCAGAAAGTAAAAGATCAATACCCAGATGCTTTTGTTTTTTATCGTCTTGGTGACTTTTATGAAATGTTCAATGAAGACGCGGTAAAGGGTGCCCAAATTCTTGAACTAACATTAACTTCTAGAAGTAAGAATGCCGACAATCCAATTCCAATGTGTGGAGTGCCACACAAAGCGGTTGAATCATACATCGATACCTTAATCGATAAGGGGTACAAAGTCGCAATTGTAGAACAAATGGAAGACCCTAAATTGGCAAAGGGAATGGTTAAAAGAGCCGTTACCCAATTAGTTACTCCAGGTACCAGAACTACAATGGGTGCCGAAAATGCTAAGGATAATAACTACTTAACAGCAATTGAATATTCAGATGCTGGTTATGGTTTTGCATACGCTGAACTATCTACCGGTGAATTAAAGACCACTGTTTTAAGTAATATGAACAGTGTTTTAAACGAGTTGATGACTCTACAAACTAAGGAAGTAATCGTTAACCGTGAAATTCCTGAAAAAGATGTCGCACTAATTAATAAAGTTGGAATCTTAGTTTCATATCAAGATGACATTAAAGAATTAGATGATATGAGATATCTTTCAGAAGGCTTAAGACAAGACCTAGAAAAGAAGGTCGTAAATCGTCTAACTACTTACATTGTGGACACTCAAAAACGTAGCCTTTCTCACATGAAGGCAGCCGTTGCATACAAGCCAGCTGAATTTTTGAAGATGGATCATAATTCACAATACAACCTTGAATTAACCAAGAACCTTAGAACCAACAAGAAGTCAGGTAGTTTACTATGGTTATTGGATGAAACCAAGACAGCGATGGGTGGTAGAAAATTACGTGAATGGATTGACCATCCACTAATTGATAAATCATCCATCGAAAATCGTCAAAACCAAGTCGATGATTTATTAAACCATTACTATGAACGTAGTGAAATCACTGACATGTTAGTGAAGGTCTACGATTTGGAAAGACTTGCCGGTAAGGTTTCCTTTGGTTCAGTTAACGGTCGTGACTTAGTTCAATTAAAGACATCATTACAACAAATTCCAAAGATTAAATATATCTTGGATGAAATGGATACAAAATCATTTGATGAAATTAACAATGATTTAGACCCAGTTGATGAAGTGTCAGAACTGATTGAAAAGGCAATTACTGAAGAACCACCAATCTCAGTCACTGATGGTGGAGTTATTAAAGATGGCTACAACGAAATGTTGGATCAATACAGGGATGCAATGAACAACGGAAAACAATGGATTGCTGAACTAGAAAGCAAAGAACGTGAGCTTACCGGTATCAATAACCTAAAGATTGGTTACAATCACGTTTTCGGTTACTACATCGAAGTATCAAAGGCCAACCTAAGCAAGTTGCCAGAAGATAGATATGAAAGAAAGCAAACTCTTACCAATGCTGAAAGATTTTCTACTCCTGAATTAAAGGAAAAAGAAAAGTTAATCATTGAAGCACAAGAAAAATCCAAGACCTTAGAATATGAATTATTCAGTGAAGTCCGCGATGTTGTTAAGAGTGCAATTCAAAGACTACAAAAACTAGCCAATGCGGTATCCAGTTTGGATGTAATGCAAAGCTTTGCATCTATTTCAGATGAATACAGATTGGTTCGTCCAACTTTAAATGAAGAACACAAGCTAGAAATCATTGATGGTAGACATCCGGTGGTTGAAAAGGTTATGGGTCATCAATCATACGTACCAAACGATGTGATTATGGATCCAGGAACAAACGTCTTGTTAATTACAGGTCCTAATATGTCTGGTAAGAGTACCTACATGCGTCAATTGGCATTAACAGTCATCATGGCCCAAATTGGTTGTTTTGTTCCTGCTAAGTCTGCCGAAATGCCAATTTTTGACCAAATATTTACCAGAATTGGTGCTGCTGATGATTTGATTTCTGGACAAAGTACTTTCATGGTGGAAATGAAGGAATCAAACGAAGCGATTCAAAATGCTACCGATAACAGTTTGATCTTATTCGATGAAATTGGTAGAGGGACAGCCACATACGATGGAATGGCGTTAGCTCAATCAATCATTGAATATGTTCACAATCACATCCATGCTAAGACACTATTTTCTACTCACTACCATGAATTGACTGAACTAGCCGACTCATTGGATGAACTACAAAACGTTCATGTTGGTGCGGTTGAAAAAAACGGTGAACTAGTCTTTCTACACAAGGTGAAGAAGGGTGCTGCCGATAAGTCATATGGTATTCACGTTGCAAAATTAGCTGGTTTACCAAATGAATTATTATCCAGAGCAGACGTCATCTTAAGTGACTTGGAAAACAACAATGAAAAGACTAATACCGACAATGTTGTCATGGCAGAAAAATCAAGTCCAGTCGTTGAAGATGAAATTGATGAACCAGAACAACAACTTTCATTGTTTGGGGATGTCAAAGAACCCCAAAAGAAAAAACGTAAGAGTGGCGAAGATAAGATTCTAAAAGCTCTTAAGGACTTAGACTTGATGTCTAAGACACCAATGGATATTATGAATGAAGTATATAAATGGAAACGCGAAATTGATAAATAAATGAGGTGATTAATCTTGCATAAAATACATGAGTTATCAACAATTCTTGCTGATCAAATTGCAGCCGGTGAAGTTGTTGAACGACCTGCTTCGGTTGTAAAAGAATTAGTTGAAAATTCAATTGATGCGCAAAGTACGCAAATTGATATCAATATTGAAGATGCAGGATTAAAGAAAGTCGAAATTATCGATGATGGAATTGGGATTAATCACGATGATGTCGAAATCGCCTTTAAACGTCATGCAACAAGTAAGATTACTAACCAAAGAGATCTATTCAAGGTGCAATCCTTAGGTTTCCGTGGTGAAGCCTTGCCTTCAATCGCTTCAGTGTCAGATGTTCATTTGAAAACATCGACTGGGGATGAAGGAACTCAGATTCATATCAAGGGTGGCGAAATTAAAGAAATCAAACCAGCAGAAGCTAGAAGAGGAACAAGCATCTGCGTTGAGGACTTATTCTTTAATACACCTGCTAGATTGAAATACATGAAGACCATCAAGACTGAATTAGCCAAGATTTCTGATATTGTTGATCGTTTAGCAATTGGCCATCCTAATATCGCATTTTCGTTGGTTCATAACCAAAGAGAAATCTTAAAAACATCAGGTAGAGGCCAACTGCAACAGGTGATTGGTGATATTTATGGTGCCAAGAACTTAAAGCGTATTATTAAGATTAAAAATGCTGATAATGACTTTAAGATTAGTGGTTTTGTAAGTTTGTCTGAATTAACAAGAGCTTCTAGAAACTATGTCACCATCACTTTGAATGGTCGATACGTTAAAAACTATGCTTTATTCAAAGCAATCACCGATGGTTATGGTTCTAAGCTAATGGTTGGTCGTTATCCAATTGCTGTATTAAATATCGAATTGGATCCGGTTTTAACGGATGTCAATGTTCATCCAACCAAACAAACCGTTAGAATTAGCAAGGAAGATCAGTTATGTAATTTGGTCGCCAAAACAATCTATGATACGATTTATCAAGAAAATCTAATTCCAGAAGTGATGACTAGAGACCGTGCTGTTCAACCAAGATATACTACTGAACAGTTGCAAATGCAAATCAATCAATATTCTCAGACAAGGGAAGAACCAAAGAGTGAACCTTTAGTTAACGATTATGTTGAGCCCGTTTTACAACCTCAAGCAGAAGAAAAAGAAGCAACACCTAAGGAAGACATCAAGACTTCTGATATTGATGCTATTTACATCAGTAATAAGGCACAATTAAATGATGAAGATGTAAAAAGTTTTGCTCATCGCTACGAACACCCCGTAACTCCATTTGGGGAAGATGAAGTGACTGATGATGAGGTATCAAACAACGATAATCAACCACGTTTTCCTAAACTTTTGTATATTGGTCAACTTCACGGAACTTATCTAATTGCTGAATCAGACGATGGTATGTACATTGTCGACCAACATGCTGCTCAAGAAAGAATTAACTATGAACGATTGAGAACTGAGATTGGAGAGGTATCTAACGACCAACAAAGTTTGTTAGTGCCACTAGTCTTGGATTATCCTAATCGTGATGCGTTAATCATTCAAGAAAAGTTGGGGATGTTACAAGAAGTTGGCCTAAATGTTGAACCATTTGGGAAGAACAGCTTCGTAGTAAAGCAACATCCAACATGGATTGAAGAAGGTAACGAGGAAGAAACCATTCGAGAAATGATTGATTGGGTCATTAATCATAAGAATATCTCGGTAGCTTCATTTAGAGCACAGACAGCGATTATGATGAGTTGTAAGCAAGCAATTAAGGCTAACCATCACTTGGATAGAAAACAGGCGGTTCATTTACTTGATGAATTAGCGACTGTTAACAATCCGTTTAATTGCCCTCATGGCAGACCCGTTTTAGTATCTTTTTCTAATACAGATATGGAAAAGATGTTCAAACGAATTCAAGACCCACATACTAACGACAATTTTATGTAATCGAGGATAGACTATGTTTGAATATTTAAAAGGAACCATCGAAGATGTCCAACCCGGATATATCGTAGTTGATGTAAACGGAGTTGGATACTTGGTATACACATCTAATCCATATGTATACCAAGTAGATAGTAATGAAGAAGTGAAGGTATTCATTCACCAAGCCGTGACTGATTCATCACAACTACTCTATGGATTCTCCAGCCGAGAATTAAAATCAATTTTTGAAAAATTGCTAAACGTTTCAGGAATTGGTCCTAAGAGTGCATTAGCAATTATTGCTGGAAACGATCCACAATCATTACTAAGCGCAATTAATACAGAAAACGTTACTTACTTAACTAAGTTCCCAGGTGTGGGTCAAAAGACTGCTAAGCAAATCATTCTTGATTTGAAGGGCAAGCTAGATGACATTGCACCATCATTATTCGATGACTTTACTGCTGAAAATCAACCTGTATCAGATGATAAATCAGACAACCAAGCACTTGAAGATGCATTAGAAGCACTAAGTGAATTGGGATATTCAGCACGTGACATTAAGAAGGCTAGAAAGGCCTTAGAAGATATTGAAGTTACAACTACTGAAGATTACTTAAGACAAGGTTTAAGTGCTGTAACTAAATTTTAAGGAGGAGTATTAAATGGATGACAACCGCATTATCTCAGGCGATAGTGAAGGTAGAACTGAAGAAACATTTGAAAAATCACTCCGTCCACAATACTTATCAGAGTACATTGGTCAAGACGACTTAAAGAAAGAGTTGTCAGTGTACATTAAGGCTGCCAAACAACGTGAAGAAACTTTAGACCACGTTCTGTTGTACGGACCTCCAGGGTTAGGTAAGACTACCTTAGCGATGGTGATTGCAAACGAAATGGAAGCAAACATCAAAACAACCAGTGGTCCAGCAATTGAAAAGACTGGTGATTTAGCAGCACTGCTAAACGAATTACAACCTGGTGATATTTTATTTATCGATGAAATTCATCGTCTTCCAAAGACAGTCGAAGAAATGCTTTATTCAGCAATGGAAGACTTCAGTGTTGATATCGTTGTGGGTCAAGGTCCAACAGCGCATCCTGTTCATTTACCATTGCCACCATTTACTTTGATTGGTGCAACTACCAGAGCCGGATTGCTATCAGCACCATTTAGAGATCGTTTCGGAATCGTTGAACACATGAAGTACTACAATACCGAAGATTTACAAGATATAGTTTTACGTTCAGCTGACATTTTCCATACTAAGATTTACGATCAAGGTGCACATGAAATTGCTAGACGTTCAAGAGGAACACCTAGAATTGCGAACCGTTTATTAAAACGAGTTCGTGACTTTGCTCAAGTATCTAACGATGGAAACGTTGATGTCGATATCGTTGATACTTCACTTAAAATGTTGGGTGTTGATAACGAAGGATTGGATGCAACTGATATTAAGTTGTTAAAGACCATGATTGAGTTTTACAATGGTGGACCGGTTGGTGTATCGACACTTGCTGCTAATATTGGAGAAGAAGTGAATACAATTGAAGAAATGTATGAACCATATCTTCTTCAAATTGGTTACATTAAAAGAACTGCCAGGGGTAGAGTGGTAACCGATAATGGTTATCATCACCTTAATTATCCAATTAATAGAGATAATTAGGGACTGGACTATTAATGATAATTTTGATAAGATATATATTAAATTATGAGAGGTACGGTGAACTATAATGGGTAACTACAGTGGATTTATTATTTTAATCGTATTATTTGCGATTATGTATTTCTTGGTTATTAGACCACAAAAGAAACAACAACAAAAACACGCAGAAACATTAAAACAACTTCAAAAGGGTGACCACGTAACAACTATCGGTCGCTTACACGGTATCGTTGACGATATCAACGAAGAAGAAAAGACTGTTACTTTAGACTGTGACGGCATTTACTTAGTATTTGACCTAAACGCAATCGCAAAGGTAACTGATCGTGTTGCTGACGCTAAGTCAGATGACTCAGCCAAAGAAGCTAAAGAAGAAAAATAATAAGTTGAAAGAGACAGTTTTCAGCAGTGCTGAAGGTTGTCTCTTTTGTCTGTTAAGGCCTAAACAACATAAATGACCATATGATATAATTATGTTATGAATTTATAGAAGGATATTAGGAGCGATTATGAGTAAAATGTTTAATTTTTTCAAATTATCAACGCAAAGTAAGATTATCAAAGCCATTTGCGATTTTGATACAATTATTATCCATAGACACCAACGACCAGATCCAGATGCATATGGTTCTCAAATGGGTTTAGCAAACATCATCAAGGCATCTTTTCCAAAAAAGAAGGTTTATTGTGTTGGAAAGCAATATCAAAGTTTTGATTGGTTAGGAACAACCGACGAAATTGATGACGATGTATACAAGAATGCATTGGTTATTGTTGTTGATACCGCTAACCAACCTCGAGTTGATGATGATAGATATACCCATGGAAAGATGATGATTAAGATTGACCATCATCCAAATGATGACAAATTTGGGGACATTATGTGGGTAGAACCAGAAGCATCAAGTACATCTGAATTAATCTATGATTTGTTTGAATCCTCAAAGAAGTTAAAGATTAACGCAAATGCTGGTCGCTTATTATACGCTGGTATTATTGGTGACACTGGTCGTTTCAAATATCCATCTACTTCATCAAACACATTTAGGGTAGCATCAGAATTGGCTAAGTTAGACTTCTCAATTAGTGAAGTTAACACAATTGAATCATCAATTGACTTACCAATGGCTAGACTATCCGCATATGTATATGAAAATCTAAGCATTACCGATAGTGGAGCCGCTTATATCGTATTAAGCGATGAAGTTTTGGAACCATTCAATTTAGGCAATGAAAGAACTTCAGCCGTTGTGCCACTTCCTGGCAATATCAATCAAGTAACCGCTTGGGCTATCTTTATTCAAAAAGAAGATGGCACATACAAGATTAGCTTGAGATCCAAAGGACCAGCTATTAATGAATTAGCCAAAGAATTTGGCGGTGGCGGTCATGATTTGGCAAGTGGTGCCGCTGCTAAAGACGAAGATGAAATCAAGTCGGTAATTAGTAAATTAGACGAATTAGTCGCTAGTTACAAAGGAGAATAATAAATGCCAAGTACATTTAAGCAATACAATTTAAAGCCATTCATCATGGATGCTTTAGATGAATTAAACTTTAGAGAACCAACTGCTATTCAGGAAAAGATTATTCCTGAAATCCGTAAGGGTAGAAGTGTTGTTGGTCAATCAGCCACTGGTAGTGGTAAGACTCATGCGTTCTTGTTACCAATTTTTGATAACTTAGACGTTGACACTTTGGAAGTCCAAGCTGTTATCACCACACCAAGTCGTGAATTAGCTTACCAAATTTACAACAATGCTAAGCAACTAGCTAAGCATTCAGACAAGACCATTCATATCGCTAACTACGTTGGTGGTACTGATAAGGTTAGACAAATTGAAAAGCTAAAGAATGAACAACCACAAATCGTTATTGGAACTCCAGGCCGTATTTCTGATTTGATCAAGGGTCAACATCTACAAGTTCATACAGCTACTCAACTAGTAATTGATGAAGCCGATATGACACTAGACCTTGGTTTCTTAAACGATATCGACAACATCGCTGCTAGCTTTGGTAAGGATGTTCAAATGATGGTGTTCTCAGCAACCATTCCACAAAAATTAAAACCATTCTTGAAGAAGTATCTAGAAAATCCATACGTTGAAAACATTCCAAACAGAACTGTTATCAGTCCAACAATTGATAACTGGTTAATTTCAACTAAGGGTCAAAACAAGAACGACTTAATCTACAAGTTAATCACCATGGGTGAACCTTACCTTGTATTAATCTTTGCTAACACTAGAAAACGTGTCGAAGAAATTTACGAATTCTTACGTAACCAAGGATTAAAGGTGGGAATTGTTTCTGGTGATTTAACACCACGTGAACGTAAGAGAACTATGAAACAAATTCAAAATCTTGAATTCCAATACGTTGTAGCTACTGATTTAGCTGCTCGTGGAATTGATATTGAAGGTGTTTCTGATGTTATTAACGATGATATTCCAGAAGACTTGGAATACTTCATTCACCGTGTTGGAAGAACAGGTAGAAATAACATGCCTGGAACTGCGGTTACACTTTATGCACCTGATGAAGAAGATGAAATTGATGCATTAGAAAAGATGGGCATTTCATTTAAGCCAAAGGTTATTCGTGGTGGCCGTGTTGAAGACACTTATGATCGTAACCGTAGAAAGTCACACCGTCGTGGTCATGACAAACTAGAACCAACCATGATTGGTATGATTAAAAAGAAGAAGAGAAACGTTAAGCCTGGTTACAAGAACAAGATTAAACAAGAGCTTAAGCGAAACGATGAAATGAATCGTCGTATCCAACAAAGAGAAGAAGGACGTCGTAAGAGAAAGTCCAAGAAGAACAGTTCACAACGTTATAGATAACGTTTGACACCGGTTTTAATAAACCATATAATTTAGATATAAATTAGAGAACATGCTTGTATAATTTCATTTTAAGAGACATCTTGGTTGGTGAAAAAGATGATTGGGTTTATCAAGTGCTATCTCGAGTAATAATTAAATCGCTTTCTCAGCGTTATTGAGACTTAAAGAGGTATACGAAAAACATCGTTGCAAGTAAAGTGGTACCGCGCATATAGCGTCTTTACTAGCAACGGTGTTTTTGTGCTTATTGGAGGGAATTTCTATGAAAAAATTAGATAGTAGTCAAATTCGTGCTATGTATTTGGAATTTTTCAAACAACATGGTCACACAATTGAACCAAGTGCTTCATTAGTACCTAAGGATGATCCATCACTTCTATGGATTAACTCTGGTGTTGCCACAATGAAGAAATACTTTGACGGTAGTGTTGTTCCAAAGAACCACCGTTTAACTAGTTCACAAAAGAGTATTAGAACTAACGATATCGAAAATGTTGGTAAGACAGCTCGTCACCACACATTATTCGAAATGTTAGGTAACTTCTCAGTTGGAGATTACTTCAAGAAAGAAGCAATTACATGGGCTTTTGAATTACTAACTTCACCAGAATGGTTTGGTTGGGACAAAGAAAAGCTATACATGACTGTATATCCTGAAGATACTGATGCTAAGAAATTCTGGCAAGAAGCAGGGGTTTCTCCTGACCACTTAATCGACATGGATGATAACTTCTGGGATATTGGTCAAGGTCCTTCAGGTCCAGATACTGAAATCTTCTACGACCGTGGAGAAAAATACGATAATTTAGCTCCAGATGATCCAGAAAACTACCCTGGTGGGGAAAACGAAAGATATCTTGAAGTTTGGAACATTGTGTTCTCACAATTTAACCACAAACCAGATGATACTTACGAACCACTTCCAAGAAAGAACATTGATACGGGGATGGGATTAGAACGTGTTGTTTCAATTTTTGAAGACGCACCAACTAACTTTGAAACCGACTTGTTCATGCCAATCATTGAAAAGACTCAATCACTAAGTGATGGTAAGAAGTACGGTGAAAATGCTCAAGACGATATCGACTTTAAGATTATTGCTGACCACGCTCGTGCAATTACTTTCGCTATTGGTGACGGTGCTCTTCCATCAAACGTTGGTAGAGGATACGTTATCAGACGTTTAATCAGACGTGCGATTGTGTCAGGTCACCGTTTAGGCATCAAGGACGACTTCTTATACCAATTAGTTCCAGTTGTTGGTGAAATAATGAAGTCATATTACCCAGAAGTATTGGAACAAAAGGATTACCTAGAAAAGGTTATTCATTCTGAAGAAAAACGTTTTAACGAAACATTATCTGATGGTTTGCAACTTCTTGGTGAATTAATGGACAACTTGAAGAAGACTAACCAAAAGACTGTCGAAGGAAAAGATGCATTTAAGCTATACGATACTTACGGTTTCCCATTAGAAATGACTAAGGAATACCTAGAAGATGCAGGATTCTCAGTTGATGAAACTGGATTTAAGGCAGAAATGCAAAAACAAAAAGAACGTGCTAGAAATGCTCGTGGAAACGATAAGTCAATGGGTGTTCAACGTGATCTGTTAATCGACATCAAGACACCAAGCGAATACGTTGGTTACTCACAACTAGAAGTTGATGACGCCAAATTACTAGATATTATTGTTGATGAAAAACTAGTTGATCAAGTAGGTGCCGGTGAAGCTGAAGTTATCTTTGATAAGACTCCTTTCTACGCTGAAATGGGTGGGCAAGTAGCTGACCAAGGTACCATTGTTGATGAAGATGGTAACTTATGTGCAAAGGTTACTGACGTCCAACACGCACCAAATGGTCAAAACCTACACACTGTTGAAGTAATTACTAGTCTTTCAAAAGACCATCAATACAAACTAAGTGTTGATCGTAAGTTCCACGCATTGGTTGAACACAACCATACTGCAACCCACTTATTGGACCAATCATTGAGAAACGTTTTAGGTGACCATACTCAACAAGCTGGTTCATTAGTTGAACCAAACTACTTAAGATTTGACTTCACTCACTTCGGTTCAGTTACTAAGGAAGACCTAAAAAAGGTTGAAGACCTAGTTAACGAAGAAATCTTCAAAGCAGAACCAGTTACAACTGTTGAAACGGACCAAGAAACTGGTAAGAAGATGGGTGCCATCGCCTTATTCGATAGTAAGTACGGTGATAAGGTTCGAGTTGTTAGTGCCGGTGACTACTCAGTTGAATTCTGTGGTGGTAACCACGTAAGCAATACTAGCCAAATTGGATTGTTCAAGATTGTTTCTGAATCAGGTGTTGGTGCCGGTGTTAGAAGAATTGAAGCCGTAACTTCAAAGGCTGCTTTTGATTACCTTAACAATGAAGAAGCACTTCTAAAACAAGTTGCTGATCAAGTTAAGACTATCCAAGTTAAGGAAGTTCCTAACAAGGTTGCTCAATTACAAGAACAAATCAAGGACTTACAACAAAAACAAGATAAGTTAGAATCAAAGATTGCTAGCCAACAAGCTAACTCAGTTTTCGATGACGTTAAAGAAGTTAACGGAAACAAGATTATCACTGGTGTCTTAAATGTTTCAGGAATGGATCAATTAAGACAACTAGCTGATACTTGGAGAAGCAAGAACCTATCAGACGTATTAGTTCTTGGAACTCAAAGTGGTGAAAAGGCTAACCTAATTGTTGCTGTTAGTGATGAAAAGGTTAAGGATGGCATGAAGGCCGGAGACATCATTAAGTCAATTTCTAAGGAAATTAATGGTGGCGGTGGTGGCCGTCCAAACATGGCTCAAGCGGGTGGTTCAAAGCCTGAGGGATTACCTAAGGCAATGGAAGCAGCAGTGGCTTGGTTAGAAAACTTTTAAAATTAATTAATATTTAAGTTTTATTTTGTTCCAAGTAGAATTATAATAAACCTACATCATAGATTTAGAGGTGTTATAAATGAGTGCTTCAGATAAGACAATGTATTTTGATTTAAGTAATAATACTCCAAAGAATGTTCATGATACACTATTAATCGTGTTTAAGGCATTGGAGGAAAAAGGATACGATCCATACAATCAAATTGTCGGATATTTAATTTCAGGAGATCCTGCATATATTCCTCGATTTAATGATGCTCGTAATTTAATTCGTCGATACGAAAGAGACGAGATTATTGAAGAGTTGGTTCGTTTTTACTTGGACAAGAATAATGATCGTGAGGAAAATTAATATATGAGATTAATGGGGATGGATGTCGGATCTAAGACAGTTGGGATTTCTGTTAGTGATTTATTGGGATGGACAGCACAAGGTGTTGAAATCATTCCAATTAATGAAGACGAAGAACAATTTGGATTAGATCGGGTAGCCGAATTAGTCGAAAAATATGAAATTACGGGGTTTGTTCTAGGATTACCTAAGAACATGAATAATACCTCAGGACCTAGGGTTGAAGCTTCAAAACGATATGGTGAAATGTTAAAGGAAAAGTTTAACCTACCAGTAGACTTTGTTGATGAACGATTAACAACTGTTGAAGCCGAAAGAATGCTTATTGAAAAAGCGGACACTTCTAGAGAAAAACGAAAAAAAGTTATCGATAAAATTGCCTCTGAATTGATTTTACAGACCTATTTAGATGGTAAAGGTAAACTAACAAGATAAAGAAAAGAGGGGTTAGCAATGGACAACAACAACGAAGAAGAACAACAACAAATTTCATTAGTTGACGAAAAGGGAAACGAAGAACTATACGATGTTTTATTCACTTTCGAATCTGATGATTTTGGTAAATCATACATCTTACTTTACCCAGCCGGTAAAGCAGATGATGAAGAAGTTAACATTGAAGCATATGCCTTACCAGAAGGCGATGATCCAATGGACCCACAAGGTGGAGATTTACAATTAATCGAAACTGATGAAGAATGGGAAATGGTTGAATCAGTGCTAAACACTTTATTAGATACCGATGACGGTGACGATGAAGAAGAATAAACAATAACTAAAAAGATGCCGCAACGGCGTCTTTTTTTGTGTTCTTTACTGGTTATAGTCTGCCTTTTCATGCTAAAATAGTGATGAAGTTAATGGAGGTTTATCGAAAATGAACGACACGAATCAACGCTTTAAAGCTAGTATTGGAAAAAAGAACTACACATTTGTAGGAAAGAGTTCCGCAGACCACATGAAGACAGTGACTGAATTAATGAATCGTCAATTGGTTCAATTAAAAGAAATGTCACCAGATATTAATGACGAAGATGCTGCTATTTTATTGGCGTTCAACGCATTTTCAGAACAAATTAAGTTACAAGAAAAATTAAATGAATTAACCGAAAATAACGAAGAAGAAGGAAACATGAACTAATGCTTTTTAATATTATTATCTTTCTACTACTTATCTATGGCGCATATGATGGATATCACCGTGGATTAGCACAAGAAATATTACGTGTTGTTGGTTTTTTGTTTAGCCTATTTGTTTCGCTATACTTTGCTAGAGATTTGAGCCAAGCTATCTTTGCAAACAGTAGTTTGATTAATGATCAAATCCTATGTAACAGTATCAGCTTCTTCATTATTTTCTTAATTTCTGGGATTTTTGTGCGTATTATTATCTCAATCGTAGATAAGATTACACATATCCCAGTCATTCACCAACTTAATGCATTAGGTGGAACCGTTATTGGATTGATAATTGCTTACGTATCAATTCTATTTATTTTAAATGTGATTTCTGTTCTACCAAGTAATCAAATAACTAAACAATATCATCAGTCATCAGTTGCTGAGTTTATTGTTCATAAAACACCAATTATTTCACACGATTTATATGAAAAATGGCTAAGATAAGGTGATTAAATAAATGAATGAAAAAGTTCTATCAACTTTAGAATATGAAAAAGTTAAGAGCTCAATCGAGCAATACTTAACGACTCGAAACGGGAAAAAGGAACTAGCTGCACTATCACCGGTAGATAATCCTAACACTATTAATATGTGGCTTGATGAAACTGATGATGGGGCGCATATTTTACGTTTAGATAAAGAAATTTCTATTCCCAAGCTTGATGATGTCACTCCATACATGAAGCGTTTAAAGATCGACGCCTCATTAAATGGTAGTGAATTATCAAAGATAAATAAGATTTTAAAGACATCTAACTATCTAGTTAGATTTTTTAATAACCTAAGAGACGATGAAGTATCATTGAATCGTTTGTATAAACTAATCAATGAAATTCAGGCAGTCCCAAACATTTCACAACGACTATCTGATTCAATTGACGACGATGGAAGATTATTGAATACTGCCTCAAAGGAATTGAATGCAATCAGACGTCGAATGGATGTTATTAAGGGTGAAGTGCGTTCAATTATGAACCAATTCACTCAAAAACACAGTAAAGATTTAACTGAACCAATCGTCACAATTAGAGAAGACAGAATGGTGTTACCAGTTAAAGCTGAAAACAAAAATAAGTTTGGTGGAATTGTGCACGATCGCAGTTCCTCTGGCCAAACATTGTATATTGAACCAGCGTCAACAGTTGGTTTGAATACAGAACTTCGTCAAAAACAAATTGAAGAACGTCATGAAGAAAGACGTATCTTAATCGAATTATCTGATTTGATTCGTCCTTACCAAAGTGAAATTATCAATAACTCTAAGATATTAGGACACTTGGATTTGATTAATGCCAAGGCCAAATACGCGAGAGATTTAAAAGCAACCAGACCAGTTGTATCAAACGAAAATCATGTTAACTTAAAGCAAGCTAGACATCCTTTAATTGATATGAATAAGGTTGTTGCTAATGATTTATACATTGGTAAAGATAACAAGGCAATCATTATTACCGGTCCTAATACCGGTGGTAAGACCATCACTATCAAGACATTAGGACTACTTCAATTGATGGCTCAATCTGGCTTATTCGTGACAGCCAACGAAGGTTCATCCGTTGCTGTATTTGATAATGTCTTCGCTGATATTGGTGACGAACAATCAATCGAACAAAACTTAAGTACATTCTCATCACATATGGATAATATCGTTGATATTTTAAATGGAATTACTAAGAAGAGTTTGGTAATCCTTGATGAATTGGGTGCCGGAACCGATCCTAAGGAAGGTTCTGCTTTAGCCATCGCCATTCTCGATAAGATTGCCGAAAAGGATTGTGATGTTGTTGCTACAACCCACTATCCCGAATTAAAGGTATATGCTTACAACCGTCCACAAACGATTAACGCATCTATGGAATTCGATAGTGAAACCCTTCAACCAACTTATCATTTAATGATGGGTGTTCCTGGTCAAAGTAATGGTTTGAATATTGCATCTAGACTTGGTTTGGATGAATCAATCATTACAGAAGCTAGATCATTGGTTGACCAAGACAGCCAAGATTTAAACACAATGATTGTTGAATTAACTGAACAAACTAAACGTGCTCGAGTTGAAGCCGATGAACTAAAGGTTCAATTGGATGATGCTACAAAGTTACATGAAGATTTAAGTGAAGAATACGCTAAGTACAAGAACCAAAAGGATCGATTGGTGACTGCTGCTAAGCAACAAGCAAATGAAATTGCTGAAGCTGCTAAGAAGAAGGCGGACGCAATTATCAAGGATCTTCATGAAAAGCAACGTAAAGTTGGCCAAGTTACCATCAAGGAAAATGAATTAATTGATGCTCAAGGTCAATTGAACTCACTACGTCATGACGTTAACCTGGTTAATAATCGTGTATTAAAGAAGGCGAAAGCTAAACACGATTTCCATAAGGGTGACGACGTTATGGTTAAGTCATATGGACAACGTGGTGTGTTGGTTAAGAAGTTAGATGATAATGAATGGGAAGTTCAATTAGGAATTCTTAAGATGAGAATTGCCGAAGGTGACCTTGAAAAAATCAAAGTTGATAATGATGAACAAAGATTTAATACCAAGGTTAAGAGAACTGCTTCAAAACGTGTGTCTGCTAAACTAGATTTACGTGGCCACCGCTATGAAGAAGCAATGCATGAAGTTGATCAATACTTGGATTCTGCCGTGCTTGCGGGATATCCTTCCGTCACAATTATTCACGGAAAGGGGACCGGATCACTTAGACAAGGTGTTACAGATATGCTTTCCAGTGATAGACGAGTTGACTCCTTTAATTATTCACCAGCAAATGCTGGAGGAGACGGTTCCACAGTGGTAAAATTGAGGTAGAAAATTAAATCGTATAAGACTTATTCTTTGCATTTAATTACTAAACAGTCTAAACTTACTTTCAGTAAGAAAAATAAGGAGGCTATTAATATGGTTTCAGAAACAACAGATAAGACATTTGAAAAAGATACTGCCGAAGGTGTTACTTTAACTGATTTTTGGGCAACTTGGTGCGGTCCTTGCCGTATGCAATCACCAGTTGTAGACCAATTATCTGAAGAAATGGGTGACAAGGTAACATTCAACAAGATGGATGTTGACCAAAACCCAGAAACACCACAAAAATTTGGTATTATGAGTATTCCTACTTTATTAGTAAAGAAGGATGGCGAAGTTGTAGATAGCATCGTGGGTTACCACAGCAAAGAACAACTTGCTAAGATCTTAAACCAATACCTATAAGACAATAAAAAAGAACGTTTAGCATATTGCTAAGCGTTCTTTTTTATTATTGTTTTAAATCAAATTCTTTAACGGAATCTTCAATTACTGGAGCAGGATGCTTTGGATCCATATGTACTCTAATAAGGACGGTTCCATTTTTTTCTTCTTTAGGATTCATTTCAGCTTCAGAAATTACTCCGAATTGTTGTTGAGCAATTTGAGCTAAGAAACCAGATTCAAACATGAAGTCGGCATCTGGATCTGCTTCGATTCGTTTAGCAACGATATCTCCGCTCAATGTCCATTTGATTTCGTGCTTGTTTTCAGAAGAAACAGATAAGTCGCCTAAACCTGATTGTTTGAAAAATAGGACAGTATCCAAAGCGTCTTTTAATGGGAACTTTCTGGCAATTTTTTTACCAGCCCAGTACATGATGCTGTGGGTATCACTTCCCAATAAATCGTTTAATAATACGTCTCTTAATAATTCTTGACCCCATAGAGGACGAGTAGAATCATTATCAATTATTTTATTGTAAAGATTATTATTATCCATACTTGTTAACCTCAATTCCTTATATACAAATACATTATATTATAAATTTATCATAATTTATATATCCCAAGTAAAATTAAAGAAAATGTTTATCCTTAATAAATGTCAGGAAGGTCTAAAAATGGTAATATAAAAGTAGTGGAACTGAAAAGAGGGTTACTATTTTGAGCAAAAAAGCGATTGGTTTTATGGATTCTGGAGTTGGTGGCTTAACTGTTGCTAAGCTGGCGATGAAAGAATTGCAAAACGAAAACATTGCATATTTGGGCGATGAAGCCCGTTTACCATACGGTGAAAAATCTAAAGAAGAAATTCAACAATATTCATTACAAATAGCAAACTTCTTAATTGAAAAAGAAGATATTAAAATGCTGGTGATTGCATGTAATACAGCAACTTCATACGCATTAGATTATTTGAGAGGGCATCTTCTTATCCCCGTAATTGGTGTTGTTAACCCAGGAAGCATTGCAGCGGTCAATAATACAAAGACCAATCGTGTTGGATTAATTGCCACTAATGGAACTGTTAAGAGTGGTGCTTACGAAAAAGCAATTAATAAGATTAATAATAATATCGAAGTATTTAGTCAGGGATGTCCTAGATTTGTCCCAATGGTTGAAAACCAAGAATACAAAGACGCAAAAAAACAAAAAGTGGTCGATTATGATCTATCAACTATCAAGACAGATAACGTTGATACTTTAATTCTTGGATGTACTCATTTCCCAATAATGCGCGAAATGATTCAAAAATCTGTTGGTGATTCCGTTACACTAATTGATCCTGGATATGAAACAGTAAAACAAATTAAGACGATTTTACAACAACATCATCTTGAAAATGATGAAAAGGGTGATACTACGTATTCCTTCTATACTACTGGGGATGCGGACAATTTCAATCAGGTTGCAAACGAGTGGCTTAACTACGAAGTTCACGCAAAACACCTACCAATTAAAAAACTAGAGGAGCTATGATTATGGAAACAATTGTAATTGCGACTAACAATCAAAATAAAGCCCGCGAATTTCGCGAAATGTTTGGCGATAAAAATATCGACTTTAAAACACTTGCAGATTTTCCAGAATTAGGTAAAATTATTGAAAATGGTGAGTCATTTGAAGAAAATGCCACCATTAAAGCACAAGCCATTTTCGAGCGAACTAACTTAGCCGTTTTAGCTGATGATTCTGGTTTGGAAGTGCCTGCATTAAATAATGAACCCGGAATTCATTCAGCTAGATATGCTGGAGATCATGATGACGAAGCAAATAATAAGAAGCTATTGGCAAAATTAGGTAATAGTGACAAACGTGACGCTAAATTTGTAACTTGCTTAGTATTATTGAATCAACATGGTGAAAAATTCGTTGTTTATGGAACTGTAGAGGGAACCATTTTAAAAGCCCCAAGAGGTGATAATGGTTTTGGATACGACCCATTATTTTATGTACCAAGTAAGAAGAAGACCATGGCAGAAATGTCTGATCATGAAAAAAATGAGATAAGCCATCGTGGAAATGCGATTAAACAACTATATAGTAAGTTTGATGAATGGTGGAAGGCTTAAGATTAAACTAATTGTAAGATTAAATAGTAAATGCTATTATAATCATATAAACGTATGAGGAGGGGTTGCATGACAATTGGAGGATTAGCTGGTTTGATTGCTGCAGTTGCATTTTTCATTATTGCAATTTGTGCTGCGGTTCTACTAATCAAGTTATCTAAGACTGTTGACGAGGTAAATAAGAATATTAATTCTATTTCTCAAGATATTAATGTAATATCAAAACAGGCCGAAGATATTTTAGCTAGCTCAAATTCATTAGTTAAGGATGTTAATGAAAAAATCAACACCTTGGATCCAGTTTATCAAGCTGCTGCAGATGTTGGACAAAGCGTTAGCGATTTAAATAACGCAACTCAAAACTTAGCCAAAAAGTTCCAAAACAGAAACAAGAAATCATTTATGGAAAAAGCCGCAGGTGCTGGCTTTAGAATGTTTAAAAAATAAAAGGGAGTGTTTTTTATGAAAAAGACAGGACTATTTTTATTAGGATTAACTACCGGTGCAGCCGCTGCTGCATACTTAGCATACCGTAAGATGGATGATGAAAAGACAAAGGAATTTGTTAACAGTACTGTAAAGACTGCTAACGACTTAAAGGATCGTGCATTAGACTATGCTTTTTACGCTTTAGATTCTGTTGATGACGTAAAAGAACAACTACAATACAAGACCTCAGATGCAAAGTCAAAGATTAAAGACGCTGCTGGTAAGGTTAACGACAATGTAGTTAACAAAGCACAATACTACTACGATGAAGGTAGTACCCAATTCCACAAAGCAGCTGACAACTTGAGAAACCAAGTTAGAAAAAACGCTGATGATAGCCAAGATATCGTCATCGATCCAGATGCTTTAAAACAAGAAGACAATTTAAGTAAATAATTTTTAAATTGTAAAAGAGGCCTGACTTTGTTAGGCCTCTTTTGTGTTTTCAAGAGGTGGTAGTCTTGTTAAATCATCGTTTATCTGATATATTTGTAAACATATTGAAAGCGCTATGAAAACAAACCAGGCGGACTTAAAGAGGAGTTTGAGAGAATGGAAAAGCAAAATGTAACTATTTACGATGTTGCTAGAGAATCTGGTGTTTCCATGGCTACTGTTTCCAGAGTTTTAAATGGTAACAGTAACGTACGACAAGCAACCAAAGAAAAAGTGTTGAAGGTCATAGATGATCTGGACTATCGCCCTAACGCTGTGGCAAGGGGACTAGCAAGTAAGAAGACAACAACGGTTGGGGTAATCATTCCCGATGTAACCGATGGATACTTTTCTTCACTAGCTCGTGGAATTGATGATATTGCTACTATGTACAAGTACAATATTATCCTAGCCAATTCGGATGATAATCCCGATAAGGAAGCATCAGTATTAAATACATTGTTAAGCAAACAAGTTGATGGAATTATCTTCATGGGTAATGAAATTAATGACGATTTAAGAGCTGATTTTAAGCGTTCTGACTGTCCAATCGTACTTGCGGGTTCAGTTGATATTAACAACTCTGTACCTAGCGTAAACATCGATTATACAGATGCTGTAAAGAATGAAACAGAACGTTTAATCAAAAATGGTAATTCTAGAATTGCCTTTGCATCTGGTTCAATGAAACAAGATGTTAATAAAGAATACCGACTAAAAGGATATGTTTCAGCATTAGAAAACAACGGAATCAAGTTTGATGAAAAGTTAGTTTTCGAAACAAAAGGAACATATGAAGACGGTTATGATTTGGCTGAACGAATCATCAATGATAAGATTACTGCAGCTGTAGCCACTAATGATGAATTGGCTGCCGGAATCTTAAATGGAATGACCGATAGAGGAGTTTCAGTGCCACAAGATTTTGAATTATTCACAAGTAATAATACAAAATTAGCGAAAATGATGAGACCACAATTGTCTTCAATCACTCAACCTTTGTATGATATTGGTGCGGTAGCGATGAGATTATTGACTAAGATTATGAACAAAGAAGAGATTGATAACCGTTATGTGGTTTTAGGCTATGAAATAGTTGAACGCGACTCAACTAAATAGCTGATATAGTAACTTGATTAATTATATACTGATTGATATAATTGATATGTTTGTAAACTAATGAAACAATAGAATTCGAGAGGAGTGCTGTGATTATGTCAGGACATTCAAAATGGCATAACATTCAAGGACGTAAAGGTGCCCAAGATAAAAAACGTGGTAAGATTTTCCAAAAATTGTCTCGTGATTTATACCAAGCTGCTAAAGCTGGTGGTCCAGAACCAGATGGTAACCCACAATTACGTCTTGTGATTGATAAAGCTCATGCTGCCAACATGCCTAAGGATAACATTCAACGTGCTATCGATAAGGCTTCTGGTCAAGGTGGAGCAAACTACGAAGAAATTACTTACGAAGGATATGGACCTGCTGGTACAGCTATCATGGTTTCTTGCTTAACTGATAACAAGAACCGTACTGCTGCTGCCGTACGTTCAGCATTCAGTCACCATGGTGGTTCACTAGGATCAAATGGTTCTGTTTCATACATGTTTGACCGTAAAGGATACATCGTTATCCTACGTGACGGTTTAGACGTTGATGAAGACAGTATGTTAATGGATGTTTTAGATGCTGGTGGAGAAGACATGAAGTCAGATGACGATCAATTTGAAATCTTCACTGCACCTTCAGATCTAACTGCTGTTAGAGATGCTTTACAAGAAAAATATGATTTAGATACTGCTGAAGTTACAATGTTCCCTCAAAACAAGACTGCTGTACCAAGTGACAAAGTTTCACAATACACTGGTCTAATTGACGAACTTGACGAAAACGATGACGTTCAAGACGTTTATGAAGCAGCTGAATTACCTGAAGCAGCTGAATAATTAAAGGAGATGCACATATGTGCATCTTTTTTTGTATAAAAATAAATGAAGCCTCCACTTTTTGCGAATATAAAAAGTGGAGGTTTTTTTATGAATATTTCAAATTATTTCGATAATCTAATTAATCAAGCAATCGAAGACAAAATCAAAGACATTTATCTTCTGCCGATTAACGAAAATTATATTGTTAGGGAACACACAGGCTTAAATATTGAGAATCATGATTGTATTAATTATGAAAAAGCAAACAAATTAATTAATTACTGTAAATATATTGGTGGGATGTCAATCAGTGAGCGTAGAAGACCACAGATTGGTTCATTTGAGTTTATCAATAACCAAAAGAAATTCTTCTTACGGTTTTCCTCAGTTGGAAACTATAAAAATCACGAATCCATGGTGATTAGGATTATTTATTCATTGGATGACGAGACAATTAATTATGACAATGAAAATCAATTTTATCGGTTGAAGGAATTATCAAAACAAAATGGGATGATTATTTTCGCTGGTAAAACTGGCTCAGGAAAGACAACGTCAATTTATCATTTAGCTAATTCGATGAGTGCCAATAAATTGATCATGAGCATTGAAGACCCAGTAGAAATTATTAATCCCAATTTTCTTCAGCTACAGGTTAATGAGTCAGCTGATATGGGTTACGACGAGTTGATTAAGGTCGGACTAAGAAGCCGTCCGGATATTTTTATTATTGGTGAAATTAGGGATGCTAGTACCGCAAAATCCGCAGTTCGTGCCGCACTATCAGGGCATTTGGTGCTAACTACCATCCATGCCAGGAATATTGACGGGGTCATTAATAGACTAGGTCAATTGGGTTGTGATTATGATGATCTATTTAACTGTTTAAATTCAGTTGTATTTCAAAAGTTGTCCGTAAGAAATCAAAGAGATATTTCAGTGAATATGGATATTAGAAATGATTTTGCAGGTTTAAAAGAAAGGATAGTTGGCAATGGAAAAACTATCGCTGAATAAACAGTACTATCTATTTAAGAATTTGAGTGATTTGTTTAGTGCGGGGTTCACGATTAAGGAATCTCTTCAATTTCTATCTGAAGTAGGTGGTAGGCAGTCAACGATTAAGAAAATTGCTAATAAGTTGGGTGAGGGTAATAGCTTCAGTGACAGCATTATTGGTTTAGTTAATAACGATTTTTATAATCAGATCATGATTAGCGAGAAATATGGTGATCTTTCATCTTGTTTAGACGAGTTAAGTCACTTTATCGAAATCAAGCTAAAAAACAAGTCCAAAATAAAGGATTTATTATTTTACCCAATTGTATTGGTGATTATTTTGATAGGGATTGTTTATGCAATCAATGCCTTTGTGCTACCACAATTAAGTTCGATTAATTCTATGCAACATTATGATTTAGGTTGGCTATATATAATTTTATTCTGCCTATTTATAGGGATTTTAATCGTAACTCTAATGTACAAACGTTTACCATTACTCAGAAAAAGAGACGTTATATCGAGAATTCCGTTTATCGGAAAAATTTACAAAGCTTATATGGGATATATATTGTCGCTTGAATTAAAAATGTTGATTCAAAACGGAATTGATTTAAAGAATATTCTAAGCATTTTAAAAGACTTCAAACCTAATACGATTATGTTTCTGTTAGGAGAAAAGGCACGTCGACTGGCTAATCATGGTGAAGATGTTGGTAAATTAACTAGAATGTATTCGTTTATTCCAGCAGAATTTAACGGATTTTTTCATCATGGGTCAAAGGTGTCTGAAATATTAATCAAATTAGAGGCTTTTTCACAGATTAAATTTGAGGAAATGAATCGTCGTTCAAATCAACTAATTAATCTAATTCAACCGTTATTATTTTTATTTATTGGAATTTGTATTGTTTTGGCATATTTAGTTGTTCTTATGCCAATTTATTCATCATTGAAAGGAATTTAAAAAATGAACAAGAAAAAATCAGGCTTCACATTAATTGAAATGACAATTGTATTATTTATTATTTCACTACTAATTTTAATTGTTGTACCAAATGTTTCAGGACAAAGAAAACATGCAACAGACGTACACGTCCATGCAATGCAAACACTAGTCCAAGGTCAAATTGATTCATTTGCATCGGATGAAAATAAAGGAGACGTAAGTATGGATGCACTTGTTAAAAATGGTTACCTAACCCAAAAACAAGCTGATCAAGCTCAAGAAGAAGGCATTCAAATTGTGGACAATAAAGCCGTGGCAAAAGAATAAAGGGGCGTTTACTACAATTGAGATGCTGATTGTATTAATCATTAGCTCGATTTTTATGTCGTTATGTATATTTTTATATCAAGGTGTTCACATTAATGATCAAGAGTTAGAAAAAGATTTTTGGGAAAACTTTAATGTGTATTGGAAACATGGAATTGAGAGTAGTGAATATAGCGGATTAAGGACATATATTTACGAGAAAAATAATGACATTATCTTTTTGAACGATGGTCATTATAATAAACTCCGAATGCCCAATGGTATGCGTTCGCAAGATAATTTATTAATAATTATTAACAATGATGGATATGTTCCACCACAAACCTATGAGTGGTATTCCAAGAAAACGCATACTCGTTACTATTTAAAAGTACAACTTGGTGGAGGTACTTATAAAATATATGAAAAGTATTATGAATAAAGGCTTTATTATGATTGATTCGATTACGGCATTGACTTTAATTTCTGTAGGGATGATTTTCTTCTGTGAATCAAATCAACATATGTATGACAATCTTGATAAAGCTAGAAGAACTTTGATACAAAAGAGATTAGACTATGAAAAGAGAAAAGGGCTTTACGATTATTGAAACAATTATCGCACTAACGATACTCGGTTTGATTGCATTTACGATTACAATGATTAATCCATTGAAAAAATCATATAATCAAAAAAATATGCATGCGGTGGACTTTCAGCTATTCCTAAATAATATCGAATCAACTAAAAAACACTATTTTTTATATAAAATTGTGGGTGGGAAATTATTATCTATGGGGAGTAAAAGGTCCTCCAAAGAATATCAAATGTATAAAAATGGCGAAATGATAATCTTAACCGGAATCAATGGAGGCTTTTATCCGCTTTTAGATGATGTTGAAAGTGTTAGTTTTAAAGAAGTAAAGAAGCATTTAGCAATAAATGTGTTATTTACAAATGGTGAAAGTTATGAGGATGTGAGTTCAATATCTTATGAGTAAAAAATGTGGATCAGCGACATTGATTGCAATTGTCGTTCTATCGGTTTTATCAATTTTCTTATTGATAAAATATGAAAAATATAATGCTGAAATGCAGACGATAGATAAATTGATAAAAAGTTATGAATAACGATAATTTATATGCAAGTTATTAATGGTTTATCTTGAATTTTCTTGTAAAAATCTGGTAATATGAAAGTTGTTATTAAGTGATAATACTTTTAAGGGAGTTGAGTGTGCTGACTGAGAAAGATACAGAAACTCTGTTTAAAGTTTTCAATTCTTCAGCTGAAATCTTGAAAGACAAGCTAGGGGTATCATATCTTGATGCATTTATCGAGACTGGAGATAACCTTATCAATGACGGACAAGTTCATGTTGAAGATGGTATACCAGATAGTGACACAGTTTCTAAGTTAGAAGGATTATACCGAGACGTAGATTATCAATCTATGGATGCAGAAACTGTAAGAAAGGCAATTCAAATTTGCATGATTAAAGCAACCAAAGAGGATGCAATTCAAGCAAATCACCAAATAACACCTGATACAATAGCCTCTATCATGGGCTATTTGGTTATTAGATTAGTTAAGAATGCCAAGCATCTACAGATTCTGGATTTATCCGTCGGAATGGGTAACCTATTAACTACGGTTATGAATCAATTGAAGGATGCAGTTAAGGATATTGATTTGCATGCTATTGGAATCGATAATGATGATTCCATGTTAGCCGTTTCAAGCATAAGTACACAAATGCAAAGAAACGATAAAAATACTGAACTTATTTACCAAGATTCAGTTGCCAATATTTTGGTAGATGATGCAGATTTAGTAATTTCTGATTTACCAATTGGGTATTATCCGATTGATGAAAATACCACTAACTATAAGACAAGATCAACAGATGGTCATTCATATGCTCACCACTTGTTAATCGAACAAGGGATGAACCATATCAAACCAGGTGGTTATGGGGTTTTCTTAGTACCAAGTAATATCTTTAACACGCCGGAATCAAAATCATTGTTAAAATGGATTCAAGATAATGCTTATCTTCAAGCATTATTGAATCTACCAAAAGAAATCTTTAACAATGCAAATGCTCAAAAAGCAATTTTGATTCTACAAAAGCATGGTGAAGATGCCCACCAAGTTGAAAAAATTATGATTGGTGAGTTCCCATCATTTAACGAAGTATCTGCTTTCCAAAAATTCTTAGCAGAACTAGTTGAGTGGGAAGAAAAGGATTTATTATCTAAAAAAAGTTAGGAGAACTATTATGGGAAAGTCAATTGCAATTAACGCAGGAAGTTCCACATTAAAATTTAAATTATTCGAAATGCCTTCAGAAAAATTAATTTCAAGCGGGGCAATCGATAGAATTGGTTTAACTAAATCAGATGTTGAAATTAAATATGGTGATGGCGAAAAATTCCAAAAGACAATGGATATCCAAAACCATGAAGAAGCCATCAAACTTGTATTAGACAAACTACTAAGCCTAAACATTATTGCTGATTACAACGAAATCACAGGTGTTGGTCACCGTGTTGTTGCCGGTGGTGAATACTTCACTGACTCAGTTGTTATTGATGATGATGTTTTAAGTAAGTTAGAAGAACTATCAGAATTAGCTCCACTTCATGAACCAGCAAACATTCTAGGAATCAAAGCATTTAAGAAGATTTTGCCTGATGTAATTAGTGTTGCTGTATTCGATACTTCATTCCATACTTCAATGCCAGAAGAAAACTATATGTATGCTTTACCATACAAGTACTACCGTGATCACAAAGCTAGAAAATATGGTGCACATGGTACTAGTTACCGTTACGTATCAGGACGTGCTGCTGCTATGATGGGCAAAAAACTAGAAGACTTAAAACTAGTTATTATGCACTTAGGTGCCGGTGCTTCAATCTGTGCCGTAGACCATGGTAAGTCATTAGATACTTCAATGGGCTTCACTCCATTAACTGGTATCATGATGGCTACTAGATCTGGTGATGTTGACCCTTCACTACTTGCTTACATTATGCAAAAAGAAGGCATTTCAGATATTAACGAAATGATTAGCATCCTAAACAAGAAGTCAGGTTTAGCTGGTGTATCTGAAGTTTCTGCTGATATGAGAGATTTAGAAGCAGTTAAGGATGAAAACCACCAAGCGGAATTAGCTCGTAACATGTACATGAACAGAATTGTTAGATACGTTGGTCAATACGTTGCTGAAATGAACGGTGTTGATGGTATCGTATTTACAGCCGGTGTTGGTGAAAACGATATTGGTATCAGACAAGAAGTTGCTGATAAGTTAAGCTACTTCGGTGTTAAGGTTGATCCTGAAAAGAACCACATTCGTGCTGTTGAAAGAGATATCAGTGCTGACGATGCTAAGATCAAGACATTATTAATCCCTACAAACGAAGAATTAATGATTGTTAGAGATATCGAACGTCTTAAAAAATAATGGAAAAGAGACCAAATAAGGTCTCTTTTTTATTTTCATGGATTGATGAAAATAATTCAATTAAATATAAATAACATGAACAAACGTTGAAACGCCGCGGGTTAAACGTCGTTAATCGCCAGTGTATAAAGGCTCAAACGTATTGCGGTTTAAATAAAATATGTATAATTAAAATCATAGAATATTTAGAGGAGGGTGATGAAATGCAAGAATCACCGAAACAAGAAGGCCAACAGCTTTCTAGAGGTTTAAAAAATCGTCATGTTCAATTAATCGCTTTAGGTGGAACCATCGGAACTGGTTTGTTCCTAGGAGCTGGTGAATCCATTCATTTTGCAGGACCATCAATTATTTTAGCTTACTTAATTGCTGGAATTGCTGGATTCTTTATCATGAGATCACTTGGCGAATTATTATTATCAAACGTTGATTGTCATTCATTTATTGAATTTATTGAAAAGTACTTAGGCGAAAAGATGGGATTCGTTGCCGGTTGGACTTATTGGGCCTGCTGGATAACAATTGCTATGGCTGAAATTACTGCTGCCAGTTTGTACATAAAGTATTGGTTCCCAAGTGTGCCACAATGGATAACTGGATTAATTCTTATTATAATTTTGTTCCTATTGAACACGATTAATGTATCAGCATTTGGTGAAACTGAATTCTGGTTTGCATTAATCAAGGTTGTTGCTATTTTAGCTTTAATCGCAACAGGAATTGTACTAGTAATTATGAATTACAAGACCCCAGTGGGTCATGCAAGTCTTTCAAACCTATTTGGTCACAAGATGTTTGCACACGGTATCTCAGGATTCTTAATGAGTTTCCAAATGGTAATCTTTAGTTTTGCTGGAATTGAAATGATTGGTATGACTGCTTCAGAAACACACGATCCTGAAAAGGTTATTCCAAAGGCTATTAACGAAGTTCCTTCAAGAATTTTAATTTTCTACATTGGTTCATTAGTAGCATTAATGTGCATCTACCCATGGAACTACATCAATGCTTCATCAAGTCCATTCGTGCAAGTATTCCAAAACATTGGAATTGCCGGAGCTGCATCAATCATCAACTTTGTTGTGTTAACTGCAGCTGTTTCTGCATGTAACTCATCAATCTTTACAACAGGTAGAATGGCATACTCACTATGCTACGGTACTGACAATAAGGTTGGTAAGAAGATTGGTTCATTAACTAAGAACGGTTTACCAGCAGCGGGAATTGTATTCTCAATTGCTGTTATCGCAATCTCACTATTCTTGAATGCTTTCATTCCTGATGGTGTTTTCCAATTGATTTCAAGTGTGGCTACCACATGTTTCCTATTCATTTGGGGATTAATCGTTATTGCACATATTAAGTACAGAAAGTCTGTTAAGAAGAACAAGGAAGAAGACAAGCTAACATTTAAGATGCCTTTATTCCCACTTTCAAGTTACTTTGTATTAGCATTTCTACTATTCGTAGCTGTTGTATTGCTATTTAGAGTAGACACAATGATTCCATTAATCGGATCAATCGTATGGATTGTATTCCTATACATCTTCAAGGTTATTAAAGACCGCGTATAAAATAAAACAGTTTCAACGACTAATTACTTAATTAAGTGGTTAGTTTGCTTGAAGCTGTTTTTTTATTTTTCATTTGCTCAATAATAGTTTATTCTATTAGTAAGGAAGTAGGTGGCAAGAATGAAATACTTTATAGCGGATACGCATTTTCTTGATAAACACATGATAGGAAATAAGAATTTCGCGCCACGACCATATTTCTTTGTGGATGAGATGGATAACGATATCATTAAAAATTGGAATGAAGAAGTTTCTGACAGTGATATTGTTTATCATTTAGGTGATATCGCAGTCTGTCATGAAAAGCCCCAAAGAAAAGCACATGAAAAAATTTATGATATTTTAAAACAATTGAATGGACAAATTGTCTTTATTAAAGGAAATCATGATAGTAGAGCTTTGTTTAAGTTCATTGAGAAAAATAACTATGAATTGAATGGGAAACCAAAGTTTTCTTTCCACGATGTTGGAGCATTGATTAAGATGAATCATGCCCAATACTATATGACCCATTATCCTTTGATGATGGGCCAGGTTGGACCGATTATTGATCTCCACGGGCATATTCATCACTATTCAGTGCCGGTAAAGGAAAATATCAATGTTGGGGTAGATAGTCCAGAAAAGGACTATTTAGGCTATGAGAAGCCATTCGGTGCTCCGTTTAGTGAACAGGATATTTTTAAGATGGTGGAACAAAAGAAAATTGATTTTGCCAAAAGACGATAAGGAGGAAGTAAGTTTGGAAAAAATTGCTATTTTACATACCAATGATTTACATTCACACTTTGAAAATTGGCCAAGAATAAAAAGATATTTAATTAGCGAAAAACAAAAACTGGAAAAACAAGGTTATTTCGTCATTACAGTTGATTTAGGAGATGCCTTAGATAGAGCTGATCCATTGACCGATGCTACCAACGGTAAAGCCAATGTTGAATTATTAAATGAAATCGGCTATGATGCTGCCACAATCGGTAATAATGAAGGTCTAACCAATAGTAAAGAACAGTTAAATCATTTGTATGATGACGCCAACTTTGACGTCGTTTTAGCTAATATTGTTGATTCTGATACTAAGAAGAGACCGGATTGGGCTCATGAAACTAAGATGATTGATACCCCAGCTGGTAATCATATTAAGATTTATGGTTTAACAGCTCCATATCAATCAACATATACCCTTGAGGGATGGACCCCAATTGACGACCAAGAAAAGATTCCGGAATTGTTGGATAATGATAAGGATGATGAAGTATTAGTATTGTTATCCCACTTAGGGGTTACTCAAGACAGATTAATTGCTAAGAAATTTCCACGTTTTGACGTTATCATTGGAAGTCATACTCACCATTTGTTTGAACATGGTGAAAAAGATAATCAATCATTATTGGCTGCTGCCGGCAAGTATGGATACTATGTTGGAAAGGTAACACTAGAAGTTGAAGATGATCACGTTATCAATAGTGAAGCTAGTGTTGTTAAAACTAGTGACTTACCAGTTGAACCAGAAGACAGTAAGTGGCTTGATGCTTTAGAAAAACGAGGTCAAGACATTTTAGCTCAATCTAAAGTTGCTAAGTTAGATGAAAAAATGGATAATGGTCTTCGTGGTAAACCAAGAATGGTTAGCGAATTTCTATCTGCGATGAAAGAAAAAGCTGGAACTAAAGCAGCAATCGTTAATAACGGATTGTTCTTACATGCTCTTCCAAAAGGCATTGTAGATAAGAACCAATTACACCAAATCTTGCCACATTCTATGCATGTAACTAAGACAACATTATCAGGTAGCGACTTATGGCGCATGGTAATGGAAATGCAAAAGAATTGGAAATTCCTAATTGCATATGAACAAAAGGGAATGGGCTTTAGAGGAAAGTACTTTGGCCAATTGAACTATGATGGAATCGATGTAGATGATCAAAACAATGTTTACTTCGATGGTAAATTGATTGACTTTGATCAAAACTACGAAATTGCATTACTAGATCATTACATCTTCATTCCGTTCTTCCCAACGGTTGCAATTAAGGGTGATAATAATATCTTGTATGATCAAACACTTAGAGAAGTGTTCGCATCATACTTATCAAAGAAATATCCGCTAGAATAGGAGAGGATAATTTTGGATCGTAAGAGTATTGAAGAGCTAGTCGAAGAAAAGAACAGTAACTATAAACCACTAGCTAACATAAAACTTGAAGACGAAAAGACCATTTTAATTAATGGCCATAAATATGAAATCATCAGTAATCGTAATAACTGTTTTAATATTGATGACTTCACTGCTAGTTACAATCCCATTTTTAGCAGATACAGCTTTATCGTTGGTGATTACGGATACGGCGTATTAAGACTAAAGGGATTTTCTGACGATGGTAGTAACACACCATTACAAAACCAATTCATGGCAATTCAAGATTATTTATATGAGTATGCCAACATGGGTGCGGACTATTTTGTTTTGCATAACCTAGAAGTGAAGACTAAACCAAACGGTTCTTTCAATAAGAGAAGAGGCCGTCGTTCTTCCAATAAGAATAACCGTCATGCCTTTATCAAAGAAAAGGTTACTAACGAAAAGCCTCGTGTAGATAAAAGAGAACACGTGACAGTGACCCAATCCAAGGGACATGGCAAGAGACACTTTACAATCAAACAGAGAACGGACTAGGAGAGAATATTAATGACAAAGTATAAGGGTTATTTCATTGACCTTGATGGCACAATTTATGCCGGAAGTAAGAGAATTCCAGCTGCCAAGAGATTTATCGAAAGACTACAATCAAACAGGATTGATTTTCTTTTCGTAACCAATAACACAACTAAGATGCCTGAGGATGTAGTTAAAAACCTAGGTGATAACCACGACATCCATGTGAGTGTCGATAACGTTTACACTGCCGGATTAGCTACTGCTGATTATGTAAAAAAAGATGCTGAAAGCAACCAATTAGACAAGACAGCTTATGTAGTTGGAGAAAAAGGATTAATCACTGCTCTTCAAAATAACGGTTTTGAAATTACTGATAATAAGCCTAGCTATGTGATTGTTGGATTAGATAGTTCAGTTACTTACGATCAATTAAGTAAGGCAGTTCTATTAGTAAGGGATGGTGCTAAGTTTATTGGTACTAATCCAGATAGTAATATTCCAACTGAAAAAGGGATGCAACCAGGAGCAGGTTCATTAGTAAAACTTGTTGAATACGCAACCCAACAAAAACCTGTTTTAATTGGTAAACCAGAATCAATTATCATGCAAAACGCATTGGATAAGATTGGTTTGAGCAAGTCTGACGTAGTCATGGTGGGAGATAACTACATGACTGATATTTCAGCGGGTATTAACTTTGGCATGGATACCTTAATTGTCTACACTGGTTTATCTACCAAGGAACAAGTGGCACAAAAAGAAGTTCAACCAACTCATCAAATTGATTCATTGGATGACTGGGAAGTTTAATTTGAATATTGAATTTATGAAGTATCGAGCATTGTCGTTAGTAATCATCTTGTGGTTTATAACTTGCTCGATATTTTTATTTATGAACATGCCATTTATATATACGTCAGTTGCCCACGTATTAAACGTACAACATGACATTAAAATGAGTTCAGGACAAATCAGTGATAATTACTTATTGATTATTAGATATTTACAGTCATTCTTTATTAGTGATATGCAAACAACGTTGCCAATTAATAACGTGGAAAAGGTACACTTTGGTGATGTGAGAAGGTTAATTCTTTTAAATAATCTCTTTATGGTAGTTATGACGCCAATAGTCATAAAAATATTGATTAGATTAAGGAAAAATCGCCTTTTATGGTTTTTAAAATCAGCTTTTAGGCAAATATACGGATGTTTTGTATTTCTTTTTGTGTTTGCTTTAATTGATTTCAATGATGCGTTTATCTTCTTCCATAAAATCCTATTTAGAAACAATGATTGGATTTTTAATGCAAAAAAAGAACCAATCATCATACTGTTTCCAGATCAGTACTTTATGATTGGATTTGCTTTTATATTTATATTTGTAACAGTATTTTATTTGATCCTATTACGATGTATTAATAGATCAACACAATAAAAAAGGACCCCAACATAGGAGTCCTTTTTATTATGCTTTCTTTTCTTTTTTGAACAATGCTACTAAAGCAGGGATACAAGTTACCAGAATGATACCAAGTACAACCACTGAGAAGTGTTCTTGTACAAATGGGATGTTTCCGAAGAAGTATCCTCCACCACAACATAGTAGTACCCAGACGATACAAGCAGCAACGTTATATTTAACGAACTTGCTGTACTTGTAACCACTTGAGGCGGCAATGAATGGTGCGAATGTTCTAATGATTGGCATGAATCTAGCAATAAATATAGCTAAGATACCGTATTTATCAAAGAAAGTTTTTGCTTTGTCTAGTTGTTCTTGTTTAATGAACTTACCAATATGTTTTTGTTTAGTAAGTTTATTACCAACTTTTTCACCAAGGAAGAAGTTTAATGAGTCACCGACGATTGAAGCAATTAGGAATAGGATGATAAATATGAATATACTTAGGTGATATTTTGGATTTGCAGAGATAGCTGCTGCTGCAAATAGTAATGAATCCCCAGGTAGGAAGGGCATAATTACGATTCCAGTTTCAATGAAGATTACTAGAAATAGTAGTAGGTAGGTCCAATCACCAAAATAATTAACCAAGTTAATGATGTGTTGGTCAATGTGTAATATAAAATCTATTAAAAGTTGCATTTCTCTCTCCTTTTGTTGTTTAACTATATTTTAACAAATTTACATGATTTACATTAAAGTTTTTTTAAAATAATTTAGTAAAAACACTTAATCATTTTTACTTCGTTAGCTATAATAGATATAGCAATTAAATATTTGGAGGACAAAATGACTCAATATCCACAATTAAGTATAGATGATAAATATAAGCCGATGGCTATTCTAAAGACAAATTATGGTGACATTCAAATAGCTTTGTTTGAAAAACAAGCACCTCAAGCAGTAGAAAACTTCATGAAATTAGCAGAAGTTGGTTACTATGATGGAACAACTTTCCATAGAGTTATCAAAGACTTTATGATTCAAGGTGGTGATCCAACAGCAACCGGTGCAGGAGGGGAAAGTATTTGGAACCGTCCATTTGATGATGAATTTTCTAAAGACTTATACAACGTACGTGGAGCTGTGTCTATGGCTAATTCTGGTCCAAACACCAATGGTAGTCAGTTCTTTATTGTACAAAATAAGACACTTCCTGAAACACTAATGGATCAAATGAATGAAGCAGGATTTCCTGAAGAAATCATTGACTATTACGTTAAGAATGGTGGAACACCATGGCTAGATTTCAGACATACTGTATTCGGACAAGTAGTTAAGGGTATGGATATCGTTGATAAGATTGCAGATGCTAAAGTAGATGCAAGTGACAAACCCGTTGAAGATGTTCTAGTAAACAAAGTAGAAATTTTCAAATAAGTACTTGACCGTAAAAAGACTTCCTGGTAGTATAAATATTGCTGTTGAGAGAGATTACTTAATCTTCTCAAATAACCTTGAAAAATTGATGTTGACAGTGATTGATGATTTTGATATCATAATCAAGTCGCGTTAAATCAGTTGATTTCAAGCGTTGGCAAATAAAAAAAGTTATTGACACTGTGTTGATAATTTGCTATGATTAATGAGTTGTCAATTAAGACAGCAAGTTAATAAAAGGTAGATCTTTGAAAACTGAACAAGATTGATAATCGATGATGTGTAAGGAACTTACAACTTG
>NZ_JAFNPE010000005.1:278771-279086 GCF_026535805.1 Lactobacillus sp. B3795 | reverse complement strand
CGAACACAGAAGTTAAGCTTCTAAACGCCGATAGTAGTTGAGGGATCGCCCTCTGCAAGGGTAGGAAGTCGCCGCGCAATTATGGAGGATTAGCTCAGTTGGGAGAGCATCTGCCTTACAAGCAGGAGGTCACAGGTTCGAGCCCTGTATCCTCCATCCATACGAGCCGTTAGCTCAGCCGGTAGAGCATCTGACTTTTAATCAGAGGGTCGGCAGTTCGAACCTGCCACGGCTCATTAATTTAATATAATATGCCGACTTAGCTCAGCTGGCAGAGCACCTGTCTTGTAAACAGGGGGTCGGAGGTTCGAATCC
>NZ_JAFNPE010000005.1:278280-278733 GCF_026535805.1 Lactobacillus sp. B3795 | reverse complement strand
GGTGGCGGAATTGGCAGACGCACAGGACTTAAAATCCTGCGGTTAGTGATAACCGTACCGGTTCGATCCCGGTCCTCGGCACCATATGCACCCATAGCGCAACTGGATAGAGTGTCTGACTACGAATCAGAAGGTTGTAGGTTCGACTCCTACTGGGTGCATTTCTCGGGAAGTAGCTCAGCTTGGTAGAGCACCTGGTTTGGGACCAGGGGGTCGCAGGTTCGAATCCTGTCTTCCCGATAGAGTTTAATAACTCGTCATATTAGTCACATATCGCGGTGTAGCTCAGCTGGCTAGAGCGTCCGGTTCATACCCGGGAGGTCGGGGGTTCGATCCCCTCTGCCGCGATTAGGTCTTGGACCTTTAGCTCAGTTGGTTAGAGCAGACGGCTCATAACCGTCCGGTCGTAGGTTCGAGTCCTACAAGGTCCATAGTGGACTTTGTTTCACGTCA